>WJIW01000517.1 GCA_014730065.1 Armatimonadia bacterium
CTTCAAGGCCGCCATCTCCGGCGCCGTCGTGGGCTCGTCATCGTACACCGGCGGCACGAAGCGGGGCTTCTCCACCTCGATGGCGGGCGCACCCTGCACCGAGACGCTCTCGGTGTTCAGCTCGACCTGGCCGGGGTCGCCCTCGAACTCCCGCGGGATCCGCTCCTCGACGGGCGGCAGATCGAAGGGCTTGTGGGGCTCGGTCTGGTACCAGTAGGCGACGCTGCTGTAGTCGTCGGAGCGGTCGTTGCCCGTCCCGTGCTCGATGCGGATCCGGATGGACTCGTCGAAGTAATAGGGATCGTTGATGTGCCAGCGGTACACGGTGGCCTTCTCCGGCTCGCCGTGGGGAGCTACGAAGGGCGCTCCGAAGGCGTCCGCCCAGAAGGGTTGGGTGAAGCCCCACGCGCAGTTGAAGTAGTCCTCCAGGCCCGTCCCCAGGAGCCGCTGGCCATCGATCTCGATGATCTCGTCGCCCTCGCCCCACCACTGAGGGGCCAGTCCATGCACCGACAGAACCATCCCCAGGTAGCGGCCCTTGCCCTCGGCGTCTAGCACGTCGTAGGCCTCGTCGAAGCCGGTGCCGGGGGCGGCCTCGGTGGGGTTCTCCCGGTTGAAGCGCGCGTGTAGGCGGCCCAGGTCCTCGGGCGGCGAGTCCGGCATGGGCTGCCAATCCACGTGCCAGTAGAACTTGCGCACTTCCTTCTCACCCTCGTTGGTCACCTCGATCCTCGCCCGGCCATCGAAGGGCATGGGGAGCGTGCAGCTCATGGCGCGGCCCACGGCGGCGTTCATGACCGCCGAGACGTAGTGGTAGTACTGGGCGTGACCCAGGCCGAAGAAGTCGCCGAGGGGCACGTTCACGCTGGGCTCGTCCTCGTCGTCCCAGTGCATCCGCAGGACCACCTTGCGAAGATGGTGATCCTCCTTGTGGTCGATGGTGCACCAGAGCCGCACGATGCGGCCGGGGCCGCTCTCGTCGAAGATGATCAGCGTCTCCCCGGGCTGGATGGGTCGGTAGTCGATGTTCTTGCCCTGGGGATCGGTGCTCGTCTCCCGCCGGTGCTCCGGGCCATCGACCCGGGCCAGATCACTCAGGGGACCGCCTTCGGCCCACCCCTGGGCCGAGGCAGCGGGGACAAAGACGATGGCTGCCAGGCATGCGGCGATGAGGGTCGCTCTCATGGGAGTTGCTCCTTAGATGGCTGCTAGTTGACGTGGAGCAGGTGTCCGGAGGGCGATTGTACGTTACGGCGCCCACCCGGCCAAGAGCGCCGCGGCTTGGCCCTCCCGGCCAGACTCACCTACCCATGGCGTACAGCAGCTCGGCCATGGCGACGCGCAGGTCGTTGAGAGCGATCACGTAGTCGTTCCTCGCCTTGGTCCGCTCGGCTTCGGCGGCGAGAAGGTCGGTCAGTGGCGTGAACTCGTTGGCATACCCCACGGCCGCCAGCTCGACGGCTTCATCGGCGCTCTCCACCGCGGCTTCCATGGTACGCACCCGGTCCCGAGCCGCCTGGAGGTCCAGGAATGCCTGGGTTGTCTGGAGGGTGATGCCGTCCCGCAGGGCGTGGGCCTCGGCCTGGATGCGGTCGATCTGGGCCGCGGCCTGATCCTCGCCCGAGCTGGCCTCGTCCCCATCGAAGATGTTCCACTCCAGGCCCAGACCCAGAGACCATCGTCCCGTGTCGGGCTGCCGCGAGTCCCGGGCGAAGTCCCACTGGGCGAAGAAGCCGAGCTGGGGGTCGTCGCCCGCGTCGGCGATGTCCTTGGCCGCCTCCGCCGCCCGGCGGTGGGCGGCCAGCATGGCGACTTCGGGCCGGCTTTCCAGTGCCTCCTGAATGGCGGGCTCCAGCTCGGCGGGGATGTCCGGATCGGCGTACTCCCCGCTGATCTCGAAGGGCACCTCCCGGGGTAGGCCCATGACCATGCGCAGGTTCGCCTTGGCCACCTCCGCGCCGTTGCGAGCCTGGGTCAGCATCTCCTCGGCGCCGGCCAGGGCGACCTCGGTCCGCAGGGGATCGAGCTTGGGCACCAGGCCCACCTCGTGCATCTGGGAGACGGCATCATGCTGAGCGGCGAGGGCCTCGACCTGCCCTTCGGCCACATCGACCATGGCCCGGGCCTCCAGGACCCCGAAGTACGCCGTCACGGCATCGCGCCCCACCGTCTGGCGCTCACGAGCGGCGCGAGCAACGGCGGCATCGAGCATGGCGCTAGCCTGGTCCTTGTAGCCGCCGGTCAGGCCCGAGGTGTAGATGGGGATCTGGAGCTTCAGGCCCACGTTCCAGTTCACTCGGGAGCCATAGAGGAAGGTCCCGAAGCCCTGGACATCGAGGCTCGGCTGCTCCTCCAGCAGGATGTGCGCCGCGCTGAGGGACACCTTGGGGTCATCGGCCCCCTTGGCTCCCGTCAGGGCCGCTTCGGCCTCGCGGACCTGGGCGTTGGCGGCCACCAGCTTGGGGTTGAAGCCCAGGGCGATGGCCACGCAGTCTTTCAGGTGCAGTGGCCCCTCGGGCAGCGCGATGTCCTCGGCGGACACGGCGAGGGTGGGCTCACCGGGGAGGGCGGCCTCTTCCTGAGCGGGCTCGGGCTCCTGAGCCATGGCCAGTGCGGACGCCAGTGTGGCCATCAGGAGAAGGGCGATCAGTCGTCTCATTGGGTCTCCTCCTCGTCCGAGGATTCGGCCAGGGTCTCATCGGGGCCCGGCTCCTCGACGGCGGTGGTGATGCCGCGCCTCTCGCGCCAGCGGTGATCGACGAAGTACAGGATCGGGACCGTGACGCGGGAGAGGAACAGGGACGCCACCTCACCCGCCATGAGGGAGATGGCCAAGCCCTGGAAGATGGGATCGAACAGGATCACGCTCGAGCCCACGACCACGGCCGCGGCGGTAAGGAGCATGGGGCGGAACCTCACAGCGCCGGCGTCGATGACGGCCTGATCCAGCGGGTACCCGTGCCTCAGGCGGAACTCGATGAAGTCCACCAGGATGATTGAGTTCCGGACCACGATCCCAGCTCCGGCGATGAACCCGATCATGGATGTAGCGGTGAAGAATGCCCCCATGATCCCATGACCGGGGATGATGCCGACTAGGGAGAAGGGGATCGCCGAGAGGATGATCAGCGGCGTGACGAAGTCCTGGAACCAGCCGACCACTAGCACGTAGATGAGGATCAGGACCACGGCGAAGGCCAGGCCCAGGTCCCGGAAGACTTCGTAGGTGATGTGCCACTCGCCGTCCCACTTCATGGCATACCGGTCGGTGAGGTGGGGCTGGTGGGTGGTGAACCGCTCCATCACGTAGCCCTCGGGCAGGACCATATCGTCCAAGACCCGGTTCATCTGAAGGATGGCGTACACCGGGGACTCGGCGGTGCCCGCCAGGTCGCCGGTTACGTAGACCACGGGCTGGAGATTCTTGTGGTAGATGTTCATCTCGGCGGTGGTCTCCCGGACCTCGGCCACGTCGCCGATGGGTACCAGCCGGCCCGATTCGGACATGACCCGGACGCCCTCGAGCTGGGCGACGCTCGCCCGCTGCTCCCGGGGTACCTCGAGCCAGATGAGGACGTCTTCCTTCTCCTCGGGGATATGGGCCAGGCCCACATCGGCGCCGTCGCTGACGATCCGCAGCGTCTTGGCGATCTGCTCGGTAGTCACGCCCTGGAGGGCGGCTTGGTCCTTCCGGACGATGAACTCGTACTTGGTCTGGGGTGACTCCACGTACCAGTCCACATCCACCACGCCCTCTGTGGACTCGAAGACCTCCAGGACCTCGGCGGCGATCTCCCGCTGGCGCTCGTAGTCGGGCCCATAGATCTCGGCCACCAAGGTCTGGAGCACGGGCGGCCCCGGTGGCACCTCGGCCACCTTGATGCGGGCATCGTACCGGTCGCCGATCTCCGCCACCTGGGGCCTGACGCGCTTGGCGATGTCATGGCTCTGGGCCTTGCGGTGATGGCGCCCGATCAGGTTCACCTGAATGTCGGCCTCGTGGGGCGCCGAGCGCAGGAAATAGTGGCGCACCAAGCCGTTGAAGTTGTGGGGCCCCGCCGTGCCCACGTACATCTGCACATCGGAGACCTCGTCGACGGTGCGCAGGTACTCGGCGATCTCACGAGTGCACCGAGAGGTCTCCTCCAGAGTCGAGCCTTCGGGCAGGTCGATGATGACCTGGAACTCGCTCTTATTGTCGAAGGGCAGCATCTTCACCCGAACGACCTTCAGGGCCACCAGGGACATGGCCGCCAACAGCAGGACGACCACGCCAACCAGGAACCCGACCTGGGCCACCTTGTTGTGGATGAGGGTGTCCATGGCCCTGCGGTAGAGCCGGGTGGACCAGCCTTCCTTCTCGTGCTCGTCTCCGCTGCCCTCACGCTTGAGCAGTCTCAGCGAGGCCCACGGCGAGATGACGAAGGCGATGATGAGCGAGAACAGCATGGCCGCCGAGGCACCCACGGGGATGGGCTCCATGTAAGGGCCCATCAGCCCGCGGACGAAGGCCATGGGCAGGATGGCCGCGATGACGGTGAAGGTGGCCAGGATGGTGGGATTGCCCACCTCGTCTACCGCCTCGACCACGACCGTATCCACATCCCGCTCACGGTTCTCGGGCATCCGGTAGTGGCGGACGATGTTCTCCACCACCACGATGGCATCATCGACCAGAATTCCGATGGAGAAGATCAGGGCGAACAGCGTGACCCGGTTCAGGGTGTAGCCGAACAGGTAGAACACCAGAATGGTAAGAGCCAGGGTGACGGGGACCGCAACGAGCACCACCCCCGCTTCACGCCAGCCCAGGGCGATGGCGATGAGCAAGGTCACCGAGATGGTCGCGATGCCGAGGTGCTTGAGCAGCTCGTCGGACTTCTCCTTGGCCGTCTCCCCGTAGTTGCGGGTCGTCAAGATCTGGATGTCTCGAGGGAAGAACTCGCCCCGCATCGCCTCGACTTTCTCCAGAAGGGACTCGACCACGGTGGAGGCGTTGGCCCCCTTTTGTTTGGCGACGGCCAGGGTCACGGCGGGCGAGGCCCCCTGGGGGGGCTCCACGTGGGGGTGGCTCTCGTGCCACGCGGCGCCCGCTGCGACCCTTACATACCGGGTGGGGTCCTCGGCGCCGTCGACGACCTCCGCCACATCGCGCACGTACACGGGCTTGCCGTCGTAGACGCCCACGACCACACCGGCCACGTCCTCGGCGGACTGGAGGAAGTCGCCCGTCTCCACCAGGATCTCCTCATTGCCTTGCGAGAAGCTGCCCGAGGGGATCTCGGTATTCGCCGTCTCCAGCACCTTGGCGATCATGCCGGGGCTGACGTTATGCCCCGCCATGCGCTCGGGGTCGAGCTTGACCCGAACCTGCCGCCGGTAGCCCCCGATGAGGCTCGTCTGGGAGACTTCGGGATGCTGCTTGAGGTGAGACTCGACCACGGCGGCCACGCGCCGAAGCTCGAACGGATCATACCCCTCGCCATAGAAGGTCAGGGCGAGCACGGGGACGTCGTCGATGGCCCGGAGCTTGATGAGAGGCTGGCTGGCTCCGGGTGGGATCAGGTCGAAGTTGGAGTACATCTTGTTGTACGTGCGGATCAGCGCGTCTTCCTCGGGCGTGTTCACGTAGAACCGCACGATGGCCATGGCCCCACCTGGCATGGAGGTGGTGTAGATGTACTCCACGCCGGGGATCTCCCACAGCAGCTTCTCCATGGGCGTGGTGACGCGCTGCTCCACCTCTTCGGCGCTCGCCCCCGGCATCTGGACGAAGATGTCGATCATGGGGACGATGATCTGCGGCTCCTCCTCGCGAGGGGTGAGGAGCGCGCCGAAGGCGCCCAGGGCGATGGTGGTCACCACGATGATGGGCGTTAGCCTGGAGTTGATGAAGGCCTTGGCGATACCGCCGGCGATGCCGACGTGCCCGACCTGGTCCTCGGTGCGACTCACTCCGGCACCTCCGGCTCCGCTCCGCCGCCGGGTGTGGTGACCGGATCGCCATCCTCCAGGGTGGCGGGGGCATCGACGATGATCTCGTCACCGGCCACGATCCCGGACAGCACCTCGACCTGGCCGTCCCGCTCCCGGCCCAGCCGGGCGAACCTCAGCCGGGCCCGTCCATCGGCTACGACCCAGGCGCCGGTGAGGGACTCCTTCGACCATACGGCCGACTTGGGGATCAAGACCGTGTCGCCCTTGGCGACGGGGATGTGCAGGCGTCCGAACATGCCTGACCGCATGTGCTCGTTGGGGAGGAGGTCCACCTTCACCAGCGCGGTCCCGGTGGCGGGATCGGCGGCGGGCGTGATGCTGCTGACCTCGCCCGTGACGTCCTCATCGGGAAGCGAGTCGAGGGTCACGGGCAGCCCCTGACCCAGACTCAAGTGTCCGAGCATCCGCTCGGGGACCTGGCAATGCAGCCGGAACATGCTATCGGGCTCGATGGTCACGAGCACCATCCCCGGTGAGGCCAGATCGCCCGGATCCACCGACCGACCCACAACCACGCCTCCGAAGGGCGCCCGGATGATGTGATCGTCGACCATAACCTCGGCGGCCCGGGCGGCGGCGGCGGCGAAGGCCACCTGGGCCTGAGCCGCTTCGACGGCCTGCATGGCGATGTCGGCTTCGGCCAGCCCCGCCACGGCCAGCTCGTAGGCGCTGCGCACCTGCTCCAGCTCCTCGGGCCTTGCGCCGGCGTAGGCCATCTCCCGCTGCTGGCGGGCGATCTCCACCTGGGCCTCGGCTTGGCGCAGGGCCTCCTCCGCCTGCCGGATCTCCTGGGTCCGCGGCCCCTCCTCAACTAGGGAGGCCTGTTGCTCGGCCTGGGCGAGGGCAGCCTCGGCCGCGGCGACCTCCTGACGCGCCGCCTCGACCTCCTGACGGCGCGGACCCTCCTCGACGAGCGAGGCCTGCTCCCTGGCTTGGACCACTCCCGCCTCGGCCTGCCGGACCGCCTCCCGCGCCATGGCGACGGCCTCGCCGTCGGGGCCCTCGTCGAAGAGGGACGCCTCCTGGCGGGCCATGGTGAGCTGGTTCAGGGCGGTCTGGTGGGCGAGCTTAGCTTCATCGAAACGCTGCTCGCTGATGACCTCGGCTTCGTACAGTGCCTCCATCCGCTGGAAGGTGGCATCGGCGGTCTCGAAGGCGGCTTCGGCCGTGGCCAGCTTGGCCTGCATCTGGGCGCGCCGCTGGTCTTCGACCTCCTCCAGCTTGGACTGGGCGGTTCTCAGCGCGGCCTCGGCCTGCTCCACGGCCTGCCGGGCCTGCTCGCGCTCCTGGGGACGCGCGCCTTCGAGCATGGCATCGAGCCCCTGCCGAGCCTGCTCGACCCGAGCCTGGGCCCGGTCGACCGCCTGCCGGGCCTGGGCGCGCTCCTGCACCCGAGCGCCTTCCCGCAGCATGTCCAGCATCTCCTCGGCCTTGGCCACGTCGGCCTCGGCCTGACGCAGCGCCTCGTCGGCCTGGATCTTCTCCTCGGTGCGAGCGCCCGACTCGGCCATGCGCAGGTCCTGCTCGGCCTTGGTCAGCCCGGTCTCGGAGGCGGCATCCTGGATCTCGCTCTGCAGCTTGGCCTGCTCCAGTGCGGCTCGAGCGGTCATGACGCCGGCACGAGCCCGGCTCGCCTCGGCCGAGGCTCGGTCGGCGTCGAGCCGCACCAGCACCTCGCCGGCCTCCACCCGCGTCCCCTCGGTGACCGTCACCTGCCGCACGCGGGCCATCACGTTCGCCGCCAGCTCCGCGCGCATCAGCGGCTGCACTCGTCCCGAAACGGTCGTGTACTCCGCGACCCCCTCCAGGGAGGCCGTCGTCGTCTCGACGGCCACGGGCTCCTTGTGGGCCTCCTGCGGCCCATGGGCCTCCTCGCCGCCGCATCCCGCGACGACCAATGCCGTCGCCAATCCGGCGGCCATGACCAAGGCCCCGGCAACACGCATGAGTTCTCGTCTCATGGGGCAGTCCTCCCACGCTCTCCGCTGATGAACGTACACCTGCCGGCGACACCTGGGGATGGCGGGCGCCATCCGTAGCCGGCCTACACACCTGACCAGTCTCACTCTATCTGTCTTCTGCACCTGTTCGCCTGGACCTGTAATGCGCCTTCGCCATGGGGACCCGGCGAGCCCAGTCGAACGGCCTGATATTACTATATGATTATATGGGTGTGTCAAGGCAGGACGCCACACGGCCACGGTGCCCATTACCCCATCCGATTCCCACCCTACTGTGGTAGCCTCTCACCATGGATGGCAAGGCCGCTATCGACTGCCAAGTCCGCCCCGCGGGTCTCGACGATGCCGACGGTATCACGCGCCTCGCGTGGGATCTGCTGCGGTTTCACGCTGAGCTGTCGCCCGAATGGACTCGGCCCCTGGACGGATACGACGCCTTCCACGAGGTCTGGCATCCCTACCTCTACGGCTTCATCTCCGGAACGGGCTCCGAGGCCATGGTTGCGACGGTGGGTGATCGTCTCGTAGGATACCTACTCCTGGCTCTACGAGATCGCCCGCCGATATTCCAGGGCCCGCCCGATTTGGTGGTGGCGGAGGTCATGGTCATCCCCGAGCTTCGGGGGGCCGGAGTTGGCGCTCGGCTCATGGCGGCCGGGTACGATTGGGGCGCCGAGAAGGGCGCCGGGTATGCCAGGCTCCACGTCTACGAGCACAATGCGGGGGCACTGCGATTCTATGAGCGCGAAGGCTTCATCAGCCACGAACGCGTACTCCTCCGGAAGCTCGACGGCCCCGCCGACGGGTGACGGGCTGGATCTGTTGCGGCGAGTGTCCAAGGGCCGGAGAGACGTCGCCCGCTACCTCGGCCTGCCTTCCTACCGCGGTGACCAGCTCTGCGAGTGGGTCTTCGACAAGGGCGTCACTGACCCCGACGCGATGACGAACCTACCCAAGGACCTGCGACCGCGTCTGCCGGACCTCCTCGGCCCCCTCAGCCCTCCCATCCTGGAGCGATCTGCCGGCGAGGACGCCGAGAAGCTCCTTGTGGGCATCGCCCAGGGCGACGCCGTGGAGTGCGTGGCCATGCAGCGCCCGTGGGGACTGTCGGCGTGCGTCTCCAGCCAGCTCGGTTGTGCCGTGGGATGCCGCTTCTGCGCCTCGGGGAAGGACGGACTGGAGCGGAACCTGGCGGCCGAGGAGATCGCGGGCCAGGTCATGGCCATCGCCGTCGACCGGGAGACCCCGGGGCATGTAGTGTTCATGGGAATGGGCGAGCCGCTCCTGAACCTGGATGGGGTGCTGGGCGCGCTGGCGCTACTCTGCGATGGCCACGCCTACCCCATACCGGAGAAGAACGTCACCCTCTCTACAGTGGGCTGGGCTCGCGGGATCGACCGACTGGCGGCATCGGGGCGGCGGGTGCGGCTGGCGCTATCGGTCCACGCGGGCGACCCCGATCTGCGCGCGGAGCTGATTCCCCACCAGCCCGATCCGCTTCCCGTGGTCTTGGAGGCCGCCAGACGGTACGAGGAAGCCACGGGCCGGCGTATCACATACGAGTATGCCCTGCTCGAAGGCGTGAACGACGGCACCGACCAGGCACGAGCCCTGGCCGGTCTTCTGGATGCCGGGGCGCACGTCAACCTGATCGACGTCAACCCGGTGGAGGGCGCCGGGTTCGTGCCGGCTTCCCGCGGCGCCCGCGGGCGCTTCGAGGAGGTCCTTGCGTCGCGGGGCGTGAACGTGACGGCGCGGCGCAGTGTGGGTGGCAGCGCGGACGCTGCCTGCGGTCAACTTCGAGCGCGCTGGGTGCGCCGGAACGGCATGAGGTGAAGCTCTAGGTGTCCAAGGAAGCGATCAGCGAATTTCTGCGGGCTCTCCAGCACCTGATGGCCCAGTACCAGCAGGATGAGCGCGTCATCGATCCGGGGCGGGACAAGTCCGTCGCGTACGGCAACGTGCGCTACCAGGTGTGGGAGGACGGTAGCCACATCAACATCGGCATCATCTACGAGACCCCGGGCGGCTCCACCAACCAGATCAACATCGAGTACAACCCCGAGACTCGGGAGTTCAGCATGCCCCATGCCACCGACCCGGGCGACTACGTCGGCACCGAGTTCGACGAGGTCCTCGAGATGGTCCATGCCCACATCCAGCAGATTCCGGAGAAGCGCATGGAGCGGCTCCAGGACTACATCAACGCGTGGCACTCCGACGGCGTCTCCAGACCGGACATCTTCGAGAGACTCAACCAGCTCATCTTCCAAGACCTCAAGGGTGGCCGCATCACCCACGAGGAGCTGCATGAGGCTTGCCGATATGCCGTCGGGGCGGAGAGCCCCGGCGCCTAGCGGGCAGGCTGGCCGCCACCCATCCAAAGACCTGGTGAGGCACCGGCATGGCGACCCATGAGGGAGCAAGCGACGCGGAACTGGTCCGGCGCAGCCAAGGGGGCGACCTGGCCGCCTTCGACCAGCTCGTGCGGCGCCACGAGGCCAGGGCCATCAATGTGGCCTACCGCACCCTGGGCGATCTCGACGCCGCCCATGACGCCGCCCAGGAAGCCTTCGTGGCGGCATGGCGGTCACTGCGGAAGTTCAAAGGTCAGTCGGCCTTCGGGACTTGGCTATACCGGATCCTCCATAACGCGTGCCTCGACCATATCAAGCGCCGCAAGCGTCGGGGCGAGGTCTCCCTGGATGCCGCCGACGACGACAACCCCGGCCCTCCCGAGCCGGCGGACCCGGCCCTCGGGCCCGAAGGCGAGCTGGACCAGGATGAGACCCAGCAGCTCGTTCACAAGGCCCTGGCCCGCCTGCCCGATCACCACCGACAGCTTCTCATCCTGTTCGACATCCAAGGGATGACGTACCAGGAGATCTGTGACATCGTTGGCCTGCCCATGGGGACGGTGAAGTCGCGGCTCAACCGAGCCCGGCACGCGCTGAGGCGTGAGCTTGAGCCTCTCCTGGAACAAGATGGTCGCCGAAGCGGTCGTAAGCCCGAAGGCGAGTCGACCAGAGAAAGGGGGGAATCGCCATGACGTGCGACAAGGCGCGCGAGTACTTCCTGGCCCACAGCCTCGGCGAGCCGGTTCCCTCCGAGGTCACTCAGCACTTGGCAGGCTGCGCCGACTGCGCGCGCGAGCTGGAGGCGTTCACCGCCGCCGGGGAGATGCTTGGGTCCCTCAGGCCCGTATCGCCGCGACCGGGGTTCGCCGACGCCGTCATGGCCGAAGTCGCGGAGACCGAATCGTCGACAGCGGGCCTATTTCGGCGACTGACCACCCATCCCGCCCTTGGGATCGCCGTTGCGGCGGCCTCGGTGGCCGTGTTCGTGGGCGTGGCCGGCCTGCTATGGGTTCGGGCCAGCTCCGCCCCCGGCGATGTCGCCCCTGAGGCGGCCCGGCCGGAGGCCACTGCCGCCAGCGGAGGCGTCGAGGAGGCACCCACCCTGGCCGAGGAGTGGTCGACCGCTGACCGCGAGATGGCGATGGATGAGGCCGGTGCCGACGATGTCGATTCGTTCGAAGCGGCGGAGGCC
>WJIW01000518.1 GCA_014730065.1 Armatimonadia bacterium
CTCACCGCGGTGGAGAGGAACCCGTAGTTCCGCACCATGCACGACACCCGATGCACCCCCGGCGCCAGCTTCTCCGAGCGTAGGTCATCGATCTGGACGAGGGGCGATGCCTGGGCGTGGGCGATGGCGAACTCGCCGTTCTGCTCGGCGATCTCCTTGCGGAACTGGGGTGGGGGCGAGCCCCAGACGGCCCGGTAGTCCCAGCCCCCGATCTCCACCGCGCCAAGCTGGGGGTGCTCGAACTCCGTCCACTCCATGAAGCCCGCGCCGTCCAGCTCCTCATCGCTCCACTTCAGGAGCTTCAGCTCGTCCTCGGGATCCCGCTCGTACATGAGGAACTTGATGATGTCCCGGTCCTCGATCCCCGCCGTCTTGAACGCATCCCAAAGCTCGGTGGAGAAGGTGAACAGGCCCAGGTCCTCGTACGCCCAGTCCAAGAACCCGCCCCGGATCATCCTCTTGGGGTCGTACCGGAAGCCGTGGTAGATGGAGACGCAGGGGTAGCCCGTCAGCTCGGTGCCGATCTTGCCGAGGAGCTCGTACGTCTCCAGGTCCTGGGTGGGGAAGGTCTCGTCGTTCTTGCCGCAGTACGGGCGCAGGATCACGCCCGAGGTCAGGTGCAGGCTCTGGATGCCGCAGATGTTCGGGTGGCCGATGATGAAGTCGGCGCAGGCCCGGGTCTCGGGCTCACTGAGGGGCATGGGCCCCGCGCCCGATTGCTCGCTCTCCACGCCCCAGTCGTGGGGGTAGTTGCGGTTGAGATCCAGGCCCCACTTGGAGGGCGCCAGCTTGATGGTGTGGCCATCCCAGTCCCGTATCCGGCCCTCGGGGAGGACGCGGTAGAACTCGCCATCGACCTCATGGGGCCGGCGCTTGACCATCATGCGCGGGTCGCGGTCGGAGACTTTCCAGGAGCCGCATGGGTCCTTCATGCGCATGGAGAGGATCCGGCCGTCGTTGTTGATGTCGTCGGGGTAGAGGCCGGGCTGCTCTTCATCGTACGGGTAGGGCCGGACGCTGGAGCGCATCCGCTCGGGGGTGGTGAGGCAGATATCGGCGCCATCGACGGCGATGCGAGGCAGCACGTAGAAGGTCCGGCCCCGGAGCAGGTCCTTGATCGCCGAATCGTCGGCATGGCCCGTCAGCAGTCGCCAGATGAGCCATCGGCAGACCAGCTCGCCACAGACCTCGCTGGCGTGGATGTTCGCCTCGATGTAGTACGCGGGCTTGTCGGCGAAGTCGCCGGTGCGGGTGTCGGTGATCTCCAGGACCCAGATGGTCCGGCCCTCGTAGCTCCTGCCCGCCTCGGTGAGCTTGCAGAGCTTGGGGTACTTCTCGGCGGCGAGCTGGAGGAACTCGGTCATCTGCTCGTAGGTGTAGTACTGGTCGAAATCGGTGGGGAGCTTCTTGGGTGGCATGGAGGTCCTTTCGTCTCAAGGGGGCCGGCATCGGCGTCCAGACCACGCTGGGAGCGGGCGTGGGAGTGCTGCTCACTCCTCCACCAAGTCGTACACCCGCACGTAGTCCACGTAGAAGGGGTCGGGGAGGTCGGCGTCGGCGATGTCGCCCGCCCACTCGCCGATCTCGTCACTCAGCTTGATGTACAGTGGCTCCTGGCATATGCCGCCCTCGTTGGTGCGCCATACTTCCTCGCCGTCCACGTAGAAGATGTAGTGCTCATCGGACCACCACAGGGCGTAGGTGTGCCAGCCGTCCATGATGCCCTCGACCTCGGAGACGTGGGCGACGGACTGGTGATGCTCGCCATAGCCGTCCCAGTGGAGGGCGTGGTTGATGCGCTCGTCCAGGGAGAACTTCTCGTAGATGTCGATCTCCGCACCGTTCACCGCTCCCTGGCCCAGGTTGCCTTGGCATCCGTTGTACAGCCAGAAGGCGCTCCAGTGGCCCACGCTCTTCTGGAGCTTGACCCGTGCCACAAAGTAACCCTTGGCCTTCTCATACTTGCCCCGGGTGCGGACACAGCCGTCGACGTACTCGTCGCCATCCTTGAAGCAGTTGATCTCGAGCTGGCCGTCGCCGGTCAGGCTGATGGCCTCGGGCCGCCACCATCCGTCCCGCCGTGCGTAGGGCTCGGGGATCTCCCACTTCTCGGTGTCCAGCTCATCGCCATCGAACTCGTCGTGCCAGACCAGCTCCCACTTCATGCCGTCGGGCGGCTCGGGCAGATCGTCCTCGGGCTCGGGGGCCCTCTGGGCCAGAGCCATGCAGCTCAGTAGTAGGGGAAGAGCGAGAATCGCGAGCAGATACCACTTCATGGTAGATCCTCCTAGCGTCCCATTGAGGAAGGTTCCTCACGAGCAGCCGCTGGACCTGGCGGGAAGGGCCATGCCGGCAGGACGCGGAAGATCGAGACGGGTAGGATGCTTGGAGGCGTGACCATTGGCTGATGTTCTGGCAGTCGATCTCGGCGGCACCAAGGTAATGGCCGCCGTTGTGAGCGATGCGGGTGAGGTGCGGGGCAGTGCTCGGCAGCGGCATGGGGCCCACGGCGACTGGTCGGAGGCTCTGGATGCCATCAAGGCCGCGGCGGAGAAGGCTCTGAAGAAGGCCGAGGCTTCCTGGGACCAGATCGAATCCGCCGGCATAGGGGTGCCCGGGCCCGTCGACCACGGGAATGGCGTGGCCTTCCAGCTCCCCAACCTGGGCCTCTCCGACGTGCAGGTGAGCAAGGATGTCTCCGAGTTACTCGGCACCAAGGTCATCGTCGAGAACGACGTGGACGCCGGGCTGATGGGGGAGATCTGGCAGGGGGCGGCCAAGGGTCGGCGCCATGCCGTGGGGCTCTTCCCCGGAACGGGCCTGGGTGGCGCGGTCTACGTCGACGGCGAACTGGTCCGGGGCAAGACGGGAATCACGGGCGAGATCGGGCATCTGGTCATGAACCCCAAGGGCCCCCGCTGCGGCTGTGGCCGGCGCGGGTGCTTGGAGGCCTACGCCAGCCGCACGGCGATGGAGAAGTGGGTCCGGAAGCGCCACCGCAAGGGCTATGGCACCAACCTGGAAGGCATCGAGGACGCCGACAGCCGGATCCGCAGCCGAGCCTTCCTGCGCGCCGCCGAGGCCGAGGACCGTCTGGCCCTGAAGGCGATTAAGCGCGTGTCCAAGTATCTGGGCTACGCTTCGGCGAACCTCATCCACATGCTGAGCCCCGAGGTGATCGTCTTCGGTGGCGGGATCATCGAGGCCATGGGCGACATCATGATGGAGCGCATCCGCAAGGTGGCGAAGAAGCGCTGCCTACCGGGCTGCTACGACGGCGTGGATCTAGTGGAGGCCAAATGCGGCGACGATGCCTCCGTCCTGGGCGTGGCCGCCGCGACCTTCCGGGCGATGGGGCATGAGCTGAACTAGAGAGCCTTGCCGCCGTACTCGATCAGCACCGACAGCCCGAACACTCGCTCGAAGAGGCTGGACTTCTTCCGGCCCGCGGCGATCTCCACATTCGGCGGCTGGGGCGAGTAGACGCGCAGGAGCATATCGTCCGCCGACAGCCGAGCCACCCGGATCTCCTCCACCCGGCCGACCTGTCCGCGGTCCAGGCCGTCGGCGATGCGTAGCAGGGCGGCCAGGTCCTTGACCGCCTCCCGCTGCTGCTCCGATAGGTCGCCGTAGACCTCGTGCCTCTTCTTCGGCCGCGCTCGTCGGTGGTAGCGGGCGACGCATGCGACCATCCGCTGAGTGGCGGGATCCAGGTCCAGCTCCTGGCAGTCGAGGATCAGTGCCATGGAGTGCTTGTGGTGGGCCGCGTAGTCCACGCCCTGGCCCACATCGTGCAGCAGCCCTGCGTGCCACAGGATCAGGCGCTCGGAGTCGTCCATGCCGTGAAGGCGGCGGGTCTGGTCGAACAGCGACACGGCGAGCCGGGCAACCTGGCGGGTGTGCACGCGGTTGAAATCCAGGTTCCGGAAGGGCGCCTGCACCGCGTCGGCTGTGGGGAGTTCCCTTGCCATTTGTGGGTATTCGCACCTCGTGACCAGGATCACCTCCCCGTGCCACCGGCAGGTTGGCTCGCGGCCTCCCTGGAAGCATGGTCAGAGCGCGGCAGCGTCCGACCATCCGCCGCTGGAGACGAGGATCACCTATGCCGACTCCCTTGGCACTACAGCTCTTCTCGGTACGTGGCGAGTGTGAGAAGGACCTGGCCGGCACCCTGAAGCGGGTGGCCAAGATCGGGTACGCAGCCGTGGAGCCCTGGGGCTTCAACGGCGAGTCGCTTGAGTGGATGGGTCACAGCGCCGCCGATGTGCGGGCCATGCTCGATGACGCGGGCCTGAAGTGCTGCGGGTTCCACATCGGCACCGACGCCCTGGCCGCGGATCGCATCGGCACGACCATCGAGATGAACCAGGCCTTGGGCAATCGCTTCGCCATCGTGGCCTGGGACCAGCCCCACATGAGCTCCAAGGACGGCATCATGGAGCTGGCGGGCATCCTGAACGCGGCGGCCAAGCGGCTGGAGGCCGAAGGTATGGCCACGGGCTACCATGCCCATGGCTTCGACTTCGATGTGGTGGACGGCGAGGTCGCCTGGAACACCCTCTTCGCCAACACCGACGACGCCGTGATCATGCAGATCGACATCGGCAACTGTCTCGGTGGGGGAGGCGATCCAGTGGACGCTCTGCGTAGATTCCCCGGCCGGGCGCGCTCGGTGCACCTTAAGGAGTATGGCCAGCCCGAGGGCGGCACCATCGGCGACGGACAGGTCGACTGGCCCGCCATGCTCGCTCTCATCAAGGAGCTGCATGATCCCGAATGGTACGTGGTGGAGGAGCCCGGCCCCGGCGGCCTGGGCTACGAGATCCCGGAGAAGGCGTACCAGACCCTGAGGGGGTTTGGGCTCTAGGCAGACTCGCTGGCACGACAAGGCTCAAGGGGGCCACTCATGCAGCGCGTTCTCGTGGCGGGTGCGACAGGCTACTTGGGCGGCTTCGTGCTATCCGAGCTCAAGGCTCGCGGCCGCTGGGTGCGCGCCCTCGTTCGGTCGCCGGGCAAGCTGAGCCACCAGGAGATCCGTCCCGATGAGGTCGCCGAGGCCGAGATCACCCGCCCCGACAGTCTCGGCGGTGTGTGTGAGGACATCGACTGCGTCTTCTCGTCGGTGGGGATCACCCGACAGAAGGACGGCCTGACCTTCCGAGACGTGGACTGCCAGGGCAACCTCAACCTGCTCAAGGAGGCCGAGGCGGCGGGTGTGGGGCGGTTCGTCTACGTGTCCGTCCTCAAC
>WJIW01000053.1 GCA_014730065.1 Armatimonadia bacterium
CTCTTCTATTCCCGATCCCCTTGGCGGAGAAGATCACGGTACACGGTCGCAAGCCGCTCGGCGCAGGCGGTGATCTCGTACCCGGGCAGGAGCGCCCGGCCGCCGCTGGTCAGCCGCGCTGCCAGGCCGGGGGTCTCCAGAAGCCGGGCCGCGCCCTGGGCGAAGGCCGCCGGCTCCCTGGGCGGCGTGAGGGCCGTCTCCCCGTCCCGCAAGATCTCGGCACACCCGTCAACCGCGGTGGCCACCACGGGCACGCCCGCCGCGAAGGCCTCCAGAAGCATCCGGGGCAGGCCCTCGTGACGGGATGGGTGGACCAGCACGTCCACGCAGCCGAGCACCCGGGCGACGTCGCTCCGGAAGCCCTCGGTCCGGGTGGCGCTTCGCGCGGGGCCGCTCCCGAGCCGCTCCATGACCCGCTCCGCCAGCGGGCCATCGCCGACCATCAGGAACCGCTGCCCGCCCGGCCGCGCCGACTCCAGGTGATGCGCCGCATCGATGAAGCACAGCGGGTCCTTCTGCTCCGAATAACGCCCGATGAAGGCGAGCAAGGGCATCTCGCCCTTCCAGTCGACAAGATCGGAAGGAGGGCATTCGGCCTCCCGGCGCACCCCCTCTACATCGATGCCCGCCGGAACCACCTCGTACTGCTCCTCCCGCCCGATGCCCGCCTCCAGTCCCCGTCGCAGGTCCGCCCGGCACACGGCGAGCAGCTTGAGGCACCAGTGCGCCGCCCGCGCCTCCATCCAGCGGAAGCCGCGGCGGAGCAGTGCCGGTCGCTGGTGGGCGAAGGTCCAGCCGTGGATGTGATGCACGGCGGGCACCCCCCGGCGATGGGCCACCCAGCGGCCGAGAAAGCCCGCCTTCGCCGTGTGCGTGTGGATCAGGTCGGGCTGCCAGGCGGTGATCATCGAAGCGATATGACGCGCGGCCGCGCCATCGCGCCAGGGATCGGGCCTGCGCAGGAGGTGGGGCGACCGGATCAGCTCCACTCCAGCCTCGGCGCAAGCCGGCTCCAGGGAGCCTTCGTAGTCGGGCTCGGGGCCGGAGAGGATGCGGCAGTCGAATTCGTCCCGCGGGAGCATCCGGCACATGTCCAGGACGAAGCCGCCGGCGCCTCCCACGTTCATGCGGGTGATGACGTGCAGCACTCGTGCCGGGCAGCTCACGGCGGCGGGGCCTCCTCGGTGGGGTGCTCGATGAGGGGCTTCATGCCACGCACTTCCTCCCAATCGGGCTCCAGGAAGGGCTGGCCGCCCCTCTCGAGCCAGGCGTGACCCGCCAAATCTTCGGCGTCCTTCCTCACGCCGACGATCAGCCGCACGTCGCCGAAGCCGTAGCGGCGTAGGAGCTCGAACAGAACCAAGGAGCGGGTCCAGCAGTTGCCCGGAACCCTGAGCCATCGACGCCCGAGCCACCACCAGACGTAGCGCTGGAGGGCCCCAACATGATCCTCCTGGGGCTCGCCCCTGACGGGCGGGGTGAAGCGCTGAAGCAGGTCGGCGACCGGGAGCCTTGCCTTCAGCACGTGGGCGGCGCGGAGGCGGGGGGCGACGCGGAGGAACTCCCACACGTCGGCCAGCCCCCGGAAGTTGTCCCTAAGCTTGCCCGGCACAAGCACACCCGCCTAGCTGGTCTCCACGGCCTCCTGCAGCGCACGAAGGATCATCTGGCCCCCCCGCAATGGCTGGCGGGCCACGTCGCGGCCGCCCCGGAACAGGACCGGGGGACAGGTCTCGATCATCCGGCTCAGTACCGCGGCCTGGCGGCCGAAGCCCGAGCGGTCGGTGGTCAGCAGGGGGCTCTGCCCGAGGGCCCGGGCAAGGGCGTCGGCTTGGCGCGCGGGCAGCATCTCGCTGACCTCGCTGGCCTCCCGCATCGCCAGCACCACCAGTCGAATGGGCGCGCTCAAGCTCTGGGGCGGATTCAGGGATTCCCGGGTCACGACCACCTTGGGCAGGACCTCATCGTCTCGGCGCTCCAGCTCCTGATAGCTGCGGCCTGGGCGGATCTGGTCGACGGGCAGGGACGCCGTTCGGACCAGGGCGCGACCGTGGATGGCCACCTGCTGAGGATCCAGGAGCGACCAATCGTCGGTGAGCAGCCCCATGCCCGCCTCGGCCATGCCCAGCGCCAGGGTGCTCTTGCCCGCTCCCGTGGACCCGATGACCAAGGCGGCCGAGCCGTCGTGCTCGGCAAGTGCGGCGTGAATGGGATACAGCTCTCGACTTCGTAGCATCTCGGCCAAGGTGATGCTCAGCAGGTCGCGGAGCAGCTCCGCATCGTCCACGGCGTGGGGAGCGATGGTGAACCGGGCCTCACCCTCGCCGGGTAGGGCGGAGCCGCTGGCCGATTGGTGGGAGACGAGAAGCTCCTCCCGGTGGCGACTGAAGCGGTATCCCAGAGCCGACCGATCATCGGCCGATTCCTCCGTGACCCGGGGCTCGCCCACGGCGAAGGTGAAACTCAAGCAGCCCTCGGACTGACCGGGGAATGGCCCCTCCAGGTACTCTAGGTAGTGGGCCAGGATCGCCGCTATCTCGGGGTTCTCGGCCGCAATCCGGATCTCGTACTCGCCCAGCCTGTGCGTCAAGTCGCCCACGGCCGCATCACTCTCCCGCGATGATGTTCGCCTGCGGGCCCGAAGTCGGCGCCACCTGCCGCCACGCCGCCGCGTGGGTCCGCCGAGGCCCATTGTAGCGCAAGGCGAGCCCTTCGGCGGAGGCCCGAGTGATCGCGTCCCGCTCAGTATCGGAAGAACCGCTCCACCGAAGCCCATCGCCCCTGCAGCTCAACCCGCGCCCGTCCTCCCTGGTGCAGCCGCCCGGAAGCTCGCGCCGCCTCGGACACCAGATCCTGATCTTCGGCCAGCAGCACGGCCCGGCCCCCCGGTCGTAGCACTCGAGCCATCTCGCTCAGGGCGGCGTGATAGAGGGTCCGGGGGTCCGCCACCGGCGCCTTCACCCCGAAGGGCAGATTGGTCACCACGACGTCTATGGACTCGTCGGCCAGGGGCAGCCGGGCGGCGTTCCAGACGCTGATGAGCCGGGGCTGATGTCGAGGCCCGAAGTTGGCGAGGGCGGTATCCACCGCGGCGGGGTCCAGGTCGCCGATCATCAGGCCCTCGTAAGGCAGCCCGTAGTGCGCCCGCTCCAGGGCGATAGTCCCCGCTCCGCAGAAGGGGTCGCAGAAGACCTCACCCGGATCGGGTTTGGCGTACCGCACCAGGCAAGCGGCGGGAGCGGCCCTGAGCGAGCCCTCGATGTGCTGGATCTTGTACTCGCGATGGCGATGCTCCTCGGGCGAGACGCGCACATCCACCGAGAGGGAGCGCATCCCCGCGGTAACCCACACCTCCAGCCCGGCGTTCTCCTGGACCAGTCGGAACTTCCGGCCCAGAGCCCGGGGGATCTCCCTTTCGGCCTTATCCCTAAGGTGCTGGCGCGGATAGGGATAGGTGCTCTCCATGCGCGTGACGACCCGGACCGTGCGAAGCCGGCCCAGCCCGGCATCTTTGGCGGCTCCCGCGGCGGCCAGGATGTCCTTGCCGGCCCGGTGGATGGCAGGTACTAGCTCCCGCGGACCAACGCGCCCACCCGGCAGTGAGGGTAGATCGATCACCCGTAGGAAGCAAAGCTCCGCACAGCGCAAGATGAGCGGGTCCACATCGCCTTGGGGCCAGAAGCGGATCTCGCCCGGAACGTCGGAGACGGCGTGGACGCTAAGGCGGTCGCGCACCTCGTCGCACGCCAGCCCCTCCAGGCCTCGGGGCACCATTGCGATCCATTCAGGCTCACTGGGCTTCCGCTGGCCGCGGGGCCCGCGCTTCGATTGGCTCATGGCTGGCCGGGGCGCCCCTCCGAGCGATCCCGGTCGGGGGTAGCCTTCGCCCGCCGATCCATCATCCCTTCGGCGGCACTCATGGAGCGAGCCGGGCACCCGCCCGGCTCGCATCGAGCTCGTGGTCCGCGGGACTGGCTAGTCGCGCTCGGTGTCCCACATGTTGTCCTGGGGCCGGCTCCAGGGGTTCGGATTGGTGGCCTCGGGGCGCATGGCCTTGGCGTGGCCATCACAGAAGGCGAAGTTGGCCGTCTCCGAGTGCTGGTCGGGCACGCCGCCCATCGGTCCATTCGGGTAGGCCAGACTGGGGTCGCGGCTCGCGTCGGGGATCACCGCATTACCCCAGGCCCAGTTCCACGAGCTGGTGCTGTAGAACATGGACCGGGGCCCCCACCAGATCACGTTGCCCGCGTCGTGATGCTCACCGAGCAGGATGCTCTCGGCCGTCCGATCGACCTCGGCCATGGCGGAAGTGTTGTCCGAGATCCAGCTCTGGGTCATGCCCATGACGCCGATCAGCCGGTTGGCGCCATTCCGCCACCAGATCAGGCCATTGCAGGCATAGGAGATCCGCGGCGCGGCCCACCAGACACCGTCATCTACGGCGCCGCTATCGCTGGGGCAGCGGAGGATCTGTACGTTCTTGGTATATGGCTGGATGTTCCAGCCCCAGGTGTTGCCCCACCAGTCGTTAGGACAACCAATGGGATACACCTCGTCGTAGTCCTGAGCATAGGAGAGAACCGCGGTCGATAGCTGCCTCACATTCGAGAGGCAGCTTGTCTGGCGGGCCTTCTCACGGGCCTTGGCGAAGACGGGAAACAGGATGGCGGCGAGAATAGCAATGATAGCGATGACAACCAGTAGCTCGATCAGGGTAAACCGCTCTTGCGATGCATCATGCATACTCCCTTCCGTTCGTCACTAGGAACCCTCGTTCTTGCCCGGGATCTTGCCCGGCGGTGGTCCGCCGGCTTTGCCCATCGCTTCCTTGGCCTCCGCCGGCATCTCGCCCGGGCCGCTCTTGACGCGCTCCACATCCTCCTCGGACATGCCGCCGCTATCTTCGCCCCCACAGCCTGCGGCGAAGCCGAGCACCAGGAGTAGAGCCATGCCGACTAGTACGATCATCCACCCAAGTCTCACTTCCCTCACGCTCCCTTCCGGTAGTCTGTACCGGGCAGTGGCACTGCCGGGCCAGCTTATTACGTAGCGAGCGACATACGGTCATCGCTCGCCTATTCAACTGCTGCCCCCCTCATCACCAGATCGGGGGCGAATATGCGATCCATGGGCTTAACGGGCAACCCATGGAGCGCCTCACTCAACATTGTCACGGCTTGCTGCGCCATCAGCTCAAGAGGCTGACGCACCGCGACGATGGGACGCTCCCAGGTCTGCAGGTAGGGGAAGTCGTCGAACACGGCGACCCTCAGCTCCGCGGGGATCCGATGGGCCCGGCGGGCGAGCTGGGGGCCGAACTGACGGAGCAGGTCACCCGCCAGGAAGTACACCCCGTCGGCCTCGGCCACCTTGGCGCGGAACTCGTCGCGCTCGGCATCCGAGGGCACGTAGCCGCCGATCTCGATGACGGACAGCGCCAGCCCGGTATTGGCAGCGGCGCCGGCGCATGCCTCCAGCCTCTCGGCGTAGGGTGACCGGTCGGCGAAATGGGCCACGGCCACCAGCGACGTGCATCCGCCGCGGGCCAGATGCCGGGTGATCTCACTGCTCCCCCCGCGCTCGTCGGTGCGAACCGCCATGGGTCCTCCATTGGATGGCAGACGGTTGTAGAGGACCACGGGGGTTCGGGGTAGCAGATCAAGGGCGGCAGCGGGATCGTCGTCGGGCAGCCGCTCGAGCCAGATGACTCCATCGGCGCCCGAGAGGGCTGCGGCCTCAGGCACGCCCGCCTCCGGAGCGCGGATCACCTGGAAGGCCCAACGGTCCTCGGCCATGGCGCGACTCAGGGCATCGAAGACCTGGCCGAAGTAGACCTCGCCCTCGGTCCAGGTGGCCACCACGCCCAATGTTCCTTGCAACGGCGGCGACTCGCCGAGCCATTCCAAGGCATCCTCGCGAACGAAGGAGCCCCGCCCCTGATGCCGCTCGATGAGGTTCTCGCGCACCAGAAGAGCGGCAGCCTCGCGGAACACCGGCACCGAGACGTCGTATAACGTGGACAGCTCGCGCTCGCTAGGCAGGCGCTCGCCTGGGATGAGCTCACCGCTGGCTATCTTGTCGCGAAGGCTGGAGGCAACCTGGTCGCTGAGCCGGGGTCTCTTGAGTGGGGTGGAGGTCGCGAGCCGCTCACGCACAGGCGTCTCCGCGGGGATGGAGGGGCGCCGGCTGTGGGCGTCGCGGGCCATAGTCCTAAAACTCCTAAGCGGACTTTATGAATATGATGAATCCGCAATTCGCCGCGAGACCAGGCAAACTCCTTCAAGTTTTTTGGTGGGGGGGTGCTGCTAGATGGTCGATGCGGGCGCGGGTTGGCCAGCCATGCATGGTTGTGGGGCCGGTGACTACTCCCGCCCTGCCCGCCGGTCGGTGTAGCGGTCGGCGATGAGCCGGCCCAGGGGGTTGTTCACCAGAGCCAGCAGGACCCGGTAGCGCAGGCCGGGGACGACGACGACCTTCCCGCGCTCCACCTCGGCCAGGGACTCGATGACGACGTCGGAGGCTTCCATCCAGAGCCAGTTGGGGTAGCCTTGGCGATCGAAGTCCTCGTAGCCCGGGCCATCGTGGAACTCGGTCCGGGTCAGGCCGGGGCACAGGGCCTGGACGCCGACGCCCGTGCCCCTCAGTTCCGAGGCCAGGTTCTTTGAGAACCGGACGAGGAAGGCCTTGGTAGCTCCGTACATGGGCCCACCGGCCTCGCCCAGAATCCCGGCGATGGAGGATACGTTGATGACCGCTCCGCCGCGCCGGCTTACCATCTTGGGCAAGGTCGCTCGAGCCAGCCTGACGGTGGCGGTGCAGTGAACGGCGACCATGTCCGTGTGACTCCTGGGGTCGATCTCGTGGAAGAGGCCAGGGTTGCCAAAGCCGGCGTTGTTGATCAGCAGCGTGAGGGGCGGAAGCTCGCCGATGCATGCGGCGACGCGCTCCGTGTCGCCGGGCTTGCTGAGGTCGGCGGGAAGGGGGGCGGCCTCGATGCCGTGGGCCGTCTGCAGCTCCCCGGCCAGGGCATCCAGCCGGTCCGCGCGCCGGGCCACGAGCACGAGGCGGTATCCGCGAGACGCCAGGATGCGGGCATAGGCCTCGCCGATGCCGCTCGAGGCGCCGGTGATGAGGGCTATGGGCGCCCGTCTCTCGGCCTGTGGCTTCATGCCGTCCCCCCGTGTGGCGCTAGATCGGCTGGGCGATGGCGAAGGACCGGTGGACATCGGTCAGCTCGACGGTGATGAGTCCATCGGGCCGCTTGGAGACGCCTTCGAGGAGGAGCAAGTACCCGTCGGTCTCAGCCACGAGCCGGTGGCCACCATCGGCGGAGCTCACCTGCACGGGCCGGCAATGGTACATCTGGCCCTCCCTGAAGGCATGGTGCTCGCTCTCCATATCCTCGGCCTTGCCTTGATAGATGTCGGGCTTGCCTCCGGTTCCGAAGCGATCCACTCGCACGTAGATCTGGGCATTGAGGCTCTCCTCGAGCTTGTCGGCGGCCTCGCCTTTGTCGCCGATCAGCTCCCAGGCCACGTCGATGTCGACGAAGACGACGAAGGCCTCGGGCTTGGAGGCCTTCACGCGGCGCCGAAGCTCGCGCTCGAGCTGGGCAGCGTGGGTCTCGGCGGAGAGCACCCGCCCCCTGCCCTCGCATGCGGTGCAGGTCCGGCAGAGGTTCTGTAGCAGGGACTGGCCCGTGCGCTTCCGGGTCATCTCGATGAGGCCCAGGGGGCTGAGATGGACGATCCGGGTTCTGGCCCGGTCCTTGGCCAGCTCCTTCTCCAGAGCATCCATGAGCTTCTTGCGGTGCTCGGCCACGTCCATGTCGATGAAGTCGAGAATGATGATGCCGCCGATGTCTCGGATACGAAGCTGGCGGGCGATCTCCTTAGCCGACTCCATGTTGGTCTGGAGGATGGTGTCGTTGAGGTTGGTGCTGCCGACGAAGCTCCCCGTGTTCACGTCCACGGTGGTCATGGCCTCGGTCTCGTCGATGGTCAGGTTCCCGCCCGAAGGCAGTGGGACCCGGCGCCGGAGGGACTTCTCCAGCTCGGCCTCGATGCCATAGGCCTCGAAGAGGGGCTTGTCGCCGCGGTAGAGGCTGCACCGCTTGGCCGCGTTCTTGGAGATGTCCCGGAGGGCGTTCTTGACGGTCTGGTACTCCGATTCGGAATCGAGGATGATGTCCTTGACTTCATCGGAGTACATGTCGCGAACCATGCGCTGCACCAGTGACAGGTCCTCATGGAGGAGAGCGGGGGCCTTCTTTTTCCGGAAGCCGTCCTTGATCCGGCGCCAGGTCTTGCGGAGGCGCTCGACGTCGGCCTCCAGATCCTCCTTGGTGCAGCCCGAGGCCTCGGTCCGGACAATCATGCCGTACCCTCGGGGCTTCACCTCCCGAGCCCAGTCCTTCAGCCGGCCTCGGACGGAGTCACTCTCGATCTTGCGCGACACGCCCACATGACCGGACCCCACGGGCAGGAGCACGATGTGGTGCCCCGGCAGCGAGATGCGGGTGGTGCCTCGGGCGCCCTTGTTGCCCAGTGGCGCCCGGGCCACCTGAACCAGGATTTCGTCGCCCTCTTTGGCCACATCGGTGATGGGTGGGAGGGATTCCCGCCGGGGCTTGCCGCTGCGTCTTCCTCGGCTCCCACGGCGGCGCCGCTGCTTCTTCTCGTCGGCCTTCTTCGCCTCTTCCTCGGCTTCGATGAAGTCCGAGACGTGCATGAAGGCGTTGCGGTCCAGGCCGATGTCCACGAAGCACGAGTCCATCCCTGGCAGCACCCGCTCGATGCGGCCTTTGTAGATGCTTCCGACCTCGACGGGGTCACGCTCGATGCGTAGCTGGACGAGCTCCCCATCCTCGAGGACGGCAAGCCGCGTCTCTCGGGGATCCACACTGATGAGCACTTGCTTGTTCAAGATGTCTCAGGACCCTCAGTCTCTCGGGCCTACGGCCCAATTCTCCTCAGGGGGCGGCGGGCCGGACGCCAAGCGTCTCCCCGCCTGTCCCGTCATGCGCCTCGGCCCACGCTCGGGCCAGGCGCCGGACCGTCGCCTCATCGGCTGGAATGCCTCGCTGGAGGGCGATGGCGTGGATCACCTCATGGGCGATCGCCATGCGCTCCAGGTGGCTCGGGTCGGTGCCCGTCTCCGCAGCTCGCTCCTCGATGCCTCGCCGGTAGACCCGGATGGTCGTCCCATCCAGGGCCGCGAGCATGCGGAGTCCGCCAACTTGGGCCGGTCCCCAATCTGTTCGTATACTCAATCCCAGGTCCGCGGGCAGGTCGAGGGGGTCAGTGCCGGGGTATCCCAACCCGGCCAGAGCCGCCTCGATCCGGCCATCACCGCAGCTCATTGCGGTTCTCGAGGACCTTGGTCATCGCCTCGACGACCTGCTCCATGTCCCTCTCGGGGCCCAGGAGGTGCTTCTGGTATAGCCAGAACCCCTCTTCGGAGCAGATGCGTTCACATGCCGGGCAGTCCACTTCATCGAAGCTCAGCGGGCGGCCGATGAAGCGCTCGGCGGGCGAGCGGCCGTTGGTACGCTGGAACATCTCGCTACGATGCAGGGGACTGTAACCGGGCGAGAGAGGGATCCCCTCGGCTGAGACGGCTTCGAGGAACTTCGCCCGGGAGATCCCGCACACGCGGGGCTCGTAGTGGAAGAGGAACAGGTGGGCGGCCGAGCGGCACTCGGCGGTCGGCAGCCTGACCCCGCTGATCCCCTCCACGTCCTCCAGCAGACGGGTGAGAGCCTGCCAGTTGCTCCAGCGGCGCTCGTTCTGCTCCTCGGCCCGGGAGAGCTGCCCCAGGAGCACCGCGGCCTGAAACTCGGTCATTCTCTCGTTGGAGCCGAGCATGGGATGCTCGTACCACCCGCCACCCCGTGCCCGGCCGCAGTTATGGAGCGACCAAGCCTTCTCCGCGACCAGCCGGTCGTTGGTGGTGATCGCTCCGCCCTCGCCGCCACTGAGGTTCTTGCTCGCCTGGAAGCTGAAGCAGCCTACGTCGCCGATGCCGCCCACAGGGCTGCCGCTGTAGATAGCTCCGTGGGCCTGGGCGGCGTCCTCGACGACGGCGATGCCGTTCTTCTCGGCGATGGCGGAGATCTCGTCCATCATGCACGGGTTGCCCGCGACGTGTACGGGGATGACGGCCCGAGTCTTGGGGGTGATGGCTGCCTCGAAGGCGTCGGGATCCAAGGTGTAGGTGTCGGCACTGATGTCGGCCCATACGGGCGTGGCGCCGACGCACAGAACGGCCGTGGCCGTTGCCTGGAAGGTGTACGGAGGGATAATGACCTCGTCGCCCGCCTCCACATCGACGGCACGTAGCGCAACCTGGAGAGCCGAGGTACCGGTGGTGGTAGCCACGCACTCCAGGCATCCCTGGTAGCCGCCGAAGGTCCGCTCGAACTCCTCGGTCATGTCGCCGTAGATCTTGCCCCAGGCGCCCGAACGCAGCACCTCGAGCAGTCGCTGCTCCTCGGCCTCGCCCCACACGGGCCAGTCGGGCCAAGGCTCGGTTCGCACGGGCGTGCCGCCCGCGATGGCTAGCTTCGCCATTGACTCATTCCCATTCCGGTCCGGCTCCACTCGGGCCGGACGATGTTCGCGCGGCTACCTGCCGGTCAGCCGAACTGGCAGGCCCGTCTCGGAAGACTCGTAGATGGCCAGGATGAGCTCCAGAGCTTTGCGACCCTCGTGGCCATCGGTCAGGGGCGGGCGACCGGTGCGGAGCGCCTCGATGACGTCGCGGAACTGAAGCTCGTGGCCCCGGGCATTGATGGATGCGGGGTCTCCGCCGCCGCTGCCCGATACCCCGGCGAACCGCCGCAGCACGTCGGCCTCCAGATGCTCCTCCCCCGCGAAGGACCACTCGGTGAGGGTGCCATCCTCGATACGGGCCGAGCCCCGCTCGCCCGTGATCGAGAGGGTGGCGGGATGGCCCGGGTAGCTCGCGGTGCTGCCCTGGATCACGCCCATGGCACCGGACTCGAACTCGAGCACGGCCGCGGCGGTATCCTCGGCCTCGATGTCGTGGACCCGGGCATCGGCTCGGCCGAAGAGGGTCCGCACAGGGCCCATGATCCAGCGCAGGAGGTCGATTTGATGTACGGACTGGTTGATGAGGGCGCCGCCGCCGTCCATGTCCTTGGTGCCCTTCCACCCGCCCTGGGAGTAGTACTCGGGGGTGCGCCACCATTTGACGTAGACGTCGGCGAAGGCGATGCGCCCGAACTTGCCCGAGTCCACGGCCTCCTTCAGGTGGCGCGTGGCGGGCTCGAACCGCTTCTGGGAGATGACGCTGAGGAGTACGCCGGCATCCCGGGCCGCCTCGATCATCCGGTCGGCGCGCTCCAGGGTAATGTCGATGGGCTTCTCGACGACCACGTGCTTGCCGGCGTCGATGGCGGCTAGGGCGGCGACGTGATGGAGGCCCGATGGCACGCCCACGACGACCACATCGAGCCCATCGGCCCGGGCCATCTCCTCGACGGTGGTGAAGTGGCCCTCGGTGGCCTCGAACTCCCGGGCCAGGCTATGGGCACGGTCGTTCACCACATCGCAGACGCCGACCAAGGCCGCGTCCTCGATGGCCTCGACCGCCTGGCAGTGGAACCGGCCGATCATCCCGGCTCCCACGATCCCAAAGCCTATCCTGTCTCCGCTGACGCGCGCGGTATCAGCCACAAGCCACTACTCTCCCTCTGCTCCCTCATCGGTCTCACCGGTACCGACCCGGACGACCTTCTCCCTGGGCTGGACGGCCACATCCTGCTCCGCCACGGCCCAGCCCGCTTCTCTATCGTTGTGGTAGGTAATCCGGTAGGTCACCTGAGCGGTGCCGATTCGACCTTCTTCCTCGACCTCGGTCTCGCCCTTAGGCAGCTCGGGGTCCTCGATCTCCTTCACGGGTGGGGGGATGTCCGTCGTATCACGCTCCCGGAGCTGGTACTCGACCTCCAGGGCGTCGCGGCCGGGGGCGATGAGCAGAGCCGTCCCGTCGGGAAGGTCGCCGGATAGGTCTAGGTCGCGGTTCCGGATCTGAAGCTCCTCGATGCTCAGGCCGTGCTTAGCCACGATGCTCTCGACGGTGACGCCCGGACCGATGCGCTCGATGACGTCCTCCTCGATCTCCTTGTCGAACTCGGCGACCAGCTCGTCGACGCTGAACCGCAGACGGGAGGGATGCCGTCGTTCGGGGGCCACGCTGTAATCGCTGATGACTGTAGGCGGCGCGACCAAGTTGTCCAGGCTCGCGTAGTGGCTGATGTGCGTATCGACCGCTTTCTGCACCACGCCGTCGGGCGGGGCGGCCACGATGGGCGTGCCGTCCACGAACACGATCTCGGCGTCGGTTAGGATCTCGAAGTCCTGGTTCTCGCTGTCCTTCAGGATCCGCAGAGCTTCCATCTCGCTCAGCGGCTCGGTGTCGCCGCGGTCCACCACCGAGACCTCGGGGGGTGGCTCATACTCGATGGACTGGGCGGGAATACGGTACCCGCTCGCCTCGTTCTTGAACTGCTCCAGAATCTTGTACGCCGACCCTTCGTCTTCCACGGCGAGCTGGAGGGCGGTGCCGAAGCGTATCACGGCCATCTGGCCCTGCTCGATGCGGCCCAGGATGAGTACCGTAGATAGGATGATGACGAGGGGTACGAGCACCACCGTCTCGATGAGCAGCACCATTCGCAACCGGCGGAGTCGCCGCTGGTATGCGCTTATGACATCCAGATTGCTCCCCGAGTCGGGTCCGTAACTCTCCTCCGTGCTATCCACACGGAACACTCCCTAGCGCCTACCCACACATACAACAGGACGCCGCACCGAGGCACGGCGTCCGTATGTTACATCAAACACCCTCCGGCCCGCTAGGGCAGCACGCCCGGCGGCAGCTCCTCGGGCACGGCGCCGGCGCTGTCATCGGGTCCCAGGCGCAGGCCCTTCTCCAACTCCTCCGCCGAGGCCAGCATGTCCTCGGGGACCTGGCCGGTCCTTAGGAAGGCAAGGGCCGCTTGAAGCTGGTCGTCGTCGGCATGGGCCAGCTCGCCCCGGGCGAGGTCGATGAGCTTCTCCTCGGTCAGCACCACGCCGTAGTCGGGCTCGATGCCCTCCTCGTTGATGTCGGTCCGGTCGGGGGTCAGATACTTGGCTGTAGTTATGGACATAGCCGTGCGGTTGTCGGCCAGGGGGATAACCGTCTGGACCAGGCCCTTGCCGAAAGTCGTCGTTCCGATCAGCGTGGCTCGGTCGGTGTCCCGCAGGGCGCCCGCGAGGATCTCCGAGGCGCTGGCCGAGGAACCATCGACCAAGACGACAATGGGGAAGTCGTATCCTCTATATAGCTCGGGCCGGACGGGCAGCTCCTTGGCGCTACCTTCCCGCTCCTTGACGTAGACCACTGGGCCCTCGGGCACGAACATGGAGACGATGTCCCGGGCCGCGTCCAGGAGCCCACCCGAGTTGCCTCGGAGGTCGAGGATCAGTGCGGCCTCCTCCTGCTGCTCCAGCTCCGTAAGGGCCTCATCCATCTTCGCGACGGAGCGCTCACTGAAGGAGTCCAGCTTCAGGTAGGCGATGCTGTTGAACCTGGCCGTCTCGACCACCGGCACCTCCACCCGGTCCCGAGTCACGGCCAAGTCTATGGACTCCTCCGCCAGGTCGCGGACGATGCGCAGGTGCACGTCGGTGCCCCTCGGGCCCCGGATGCGGTTCGCGACCTCGTCCACGGTGAGGCCGATGACGTTCTCCATCTCATCGGGCGTCTCCCCCACCCCGACGATCCAGTCGCCGGGGAGTATGCCCGCCTCGGCGGCGGGCCCTCCTGGGAAGGGCCTAAGGATCACGACGGTGCGGGCCTCGATCTGCTCGATGTCCCCGGGTACGAGAACGGCGCCGATACCCTCCAGGGAGCCCTGGGTGACCCGGTCGAAGGCCTCCAGGTCGCTGGGATCGAGGAACCGGCTGTAGGGGTCGTCCAGGGCGCGCATGAGGCCCTTGGCGGCGCCGTAGGCCAGCTCGTCCTCGTCCTCGATAGGCTCGTAGTAGCGCTCCCGGACCTTGTTGAGGACCTGCCAGAAGGTCTCGACGGGCGTGAGGCTGGAGGCCTCCTTGGCCTGGAGCGCCGACAGGGCGTCCTCGTCTGCGAACACGTCCCCTGGGAACTGGGCGACCTGCACCTCACTCGCCGGGCCGCCGACCACGCCGAACCGGCTCTGGAAGCCCGCGCCCCCAACGAAAGATAGGGCCATGAGCCCCAGGACCAGAACGGTGAGCCCCGCATACCTCGAGTACATAGACGATCCTCCAGATCCATGCGACGAGCGCATGGTACTAGGCTAGCATCCGCTGCCGGCCGGGCACAAGCACGGGATGGTCGCGCCATGCGGCGATTGGCGGGGCCGGTTGTCGCGATCCCGCCAGTGTCTGGACACTCCAGCCGCCATGAAGTCGCGCTCAGCGCTCAGCCCTCGGCGCCTTGAGGCTCCCGGGCAGCATGGGGCACGCCGAGCTTCTCCAGAAGCCACACCATGGGGCACCAGTTGGTGAAGCCCGACTGGAACAGGTTGAGCCCCACGAAGGCGGTGAAGAGCAGCCAATAGGGGCTATGGAGGTGGGCCAGTAGCGCGCTGAGCATCACGAACAGCCCTGCGATCACCCGAAGCCAGCGATCGACGGTCATTGCCGGGTTCCCCCCTCGGGGTCGCCGGCGGCAGCGATGACAGCCCGCGAGCCAGCGACCTACCATATTATTCGTCTATGATTATATCATCATTAAGCGTGGAGGCAAGCGGGTTATCGGTTCGCCATGTCGCCGTCCAGCGGGGAATGCGGATCTCGCTCAGGCGCACCTGAAGCTCGCCCGTCCAGGTCTCCTCCGCCACATGCAGGCCTTTGAGCACGATCCCCACATAGATGGGGCCGTCGTACAGGTAGCGGATGCGGTGGGGGTAGCGGGGACCGGTCCAGGTCTCGGGCTTGGTGACGTCGGGGTCGGAGTCCTTGTGCACGTCACGCACGAAGCCCTCCTCGGGGTCCTCCCAAGGGACGTCGGTCTCGTCGCCCTCGGTGTACCGCTCCCAGTCGTCCTGGGACAGCACGAAGGCCCCCACGTACCCGCTGGCATCCTCCGCGGCGCACTCGGAGGTGTAGTTCAGCTCGATGCGCGGCAGGAGCACCGGCTTGTCTCGGCGGAGGGAGGCAGGGAGCATGATCCGCTTGGCGATGAGGATGGCCCCCTGGCAGGTAACGTCCTCGGGCTCGGTGATCTCGAAGCTGAGGTCGCCGTCGTCCTGCTCCTCGATATCGACCTCCCACTGGGGCCTGCCTTCGGTTTCGGCATCCTCGGGGAGCAAGGCGCGCCGAAGATACCAGTCATCGGCGGCACAGCTCGCAGTCACGGACAGAAGCGCGATGAAGATCAGCACGGTCTTCACGGTTGGTCTACCTCCTCGAACTCGATCCAATCCACCAAGATCCCTGTCACGTTCTCGGGGTTGGCCGTGGGAGCAAGCCACGCGTACGCTCCATCGTGCCACTGGATTCGGCCCAGCTCGATCGTCTGCCAGTCGCCCGTCGCCTCGCGGGCGGCCAAAGAGGTCTGGCAATTGGCCTCGGGCCGGTCGGGGTGGTGTACTCCCGCGGTGAGGGCTCCTCCGTCGTCGCCCCCGCCGTCGACGCGCACCCGCGCCCTGACGCGGTAAGCGGTGCCCGTGTCCAGCAGCCCCTCGGCCACGGGCCACTGGATCGCCCACTCGTGGTGATCGCCGGTGAGGTAGCCCGCGACACCCATCTCCGATCCGCCGGCGATCCGGGTGCCCGAGAGCTCGGGAGCCCGATGGTACCGCCACTCGTGGCAGTAGGAGCGCACCGCGTCCCCACCCCGGAGGCGTGTGGGCACGTCACCTGCGTCGAGCCGAACCGCGCCCGTCCAGGTCTCCCCGGCCGCCAGGGTGAACACCGGCCCGGTGAGGTACGCCGCTCGCTCGTTCCCGCCATCGATGTACCGGTCGAACCCATCCAGCGGATCGAGCCGAAGGGGCGGGCCGCCGGGGCGGAGGGCGCAGACGAGCCGCGGGGCGATGTCGCGCGGCTGCTCGCCCTCGTTGGCGATACGCGCCATCAGCAGCATATCGTCCCCTCGAGCCTCGGCACCGAAGGTGACCGCCAAGCCCTCCTCGGGTGTGGCTCGGAGGAGCGTGGAGCCCGTGACCAGCTCGAAGGCGGTACTCACGGGGGTGGTCCCGTAGGCGAAGGCGATTCCGCCGGAGCTTAGATCCCCTTGCCCCGGCCGGGGCAGCGCGACTCGCTCCTCACCGTCGTCGCCGATCAGCCGGGCGACCCGGGCGCCATGGTCGGGCAGGAGGTAGGCCGTCAGGCCGCCGCCTTCGACGGTAACCGTGGGAGCTGACTCGAGCCGGGCGCGCACCGACTCCAGCCACGGCTCGAAGGTGCCGTGGCCCTCGCGGACCTCGGTGATGCCCCGCTCCGCCGCGACCTCGACGAAATGGTCGATGGTGGCGTGGTACTCGTCCCCACCCGGCACCCGGGCGCCGTCTTCATCGACGATGTACGTCACATCGGCGGGGACATCCCACCGCATGATCCGGGCGTACTCCAGGGGCAGCCTCTGCTCCCGGACCCGGCCCGCCAGCTCCGGGTCATCCTCCACCAGGGCGAGGGCTTCATCGAACAGCTCCAGGCCCCGGCCGATCATCTCGTCCGTCAGGTGCGGGTCGGTCGGCGGCACCCAGATGCCTACGTGGATGTTCTCTTCCTCGGCTCGGTCATGCAGGATGTCGATCCACTCGGCGATGGGCTCGGCCGCCGCACCGTAGTAGCCCGCCAGGAACTCATCGATCAGTGCGCCGGCATCGCGAGTCGGGTCCCAAAGCAGCTTGGCGAGCACCCACCCGCGAAGAGCGCTGAACTCCCCCTTGCCCGGAGGATAGGCCCCCTGCTCGAAGATGCCTACCACCGAATGGTCCACCAGGAACTTCACGTCGGGCCCGATGGCTCTCAGGTTGGGGAAGGGGGATAGGTAATGCGGGAAGCAGGTGGTGTAGTTCCAGACGTACAGCCGGTCGCAGATCTCCGACCACTCCAGCACATCCCGCTCGAAGTCCTCGTTGGTGGGGCAGGCCTCCAGGCCGTGGGAGAAGCAGCATTCGATGGAGCAAAGCCGGATGATGACGTTATCCCTGGGCCGAAGGCTCTTGGGAGGATGCCGGGTGTACTGATAGGCGAGGGTGTCGATGGCGACGTGCGGGAACTCCTCCTCGACGATCTCGGCCACCCGGTTGACGAACTGGATCAGGGAGCCAGTCGGCGAGCCCTCGCGCTCATCGACCTCGGAGCAGCTCTCGCACCGGCACCATCCGTGCCAGTCGTTCTGGGAGACGGACACGATGTCGGTGCCCGGGTTGTCTCGGATCCACTGCTTGACGCGCTCGGCGACCAGGTGAACGACCTCGGGGTTGGTCAGGCAGAGTTGGGCCCGATCGGTGGTCCGCTCACCGTCGATGAGCGAGAAGTACTCGGGGCGGCTCTCGAAGAACTCGGCGGGCGGCACCAGGGAGTAGAAGGTGTGGACGAAGCCCGTGTACTGGACCTTGCCGCCCATGTCCTCGGTGATCGAGGCATGGGATGAGTTCTGGCGGTTCCGCACACACCAGAGGCCATCGAAGGCCTCGGTCCAGAAGGGCTCGCGGTACTCCAGGACCGGCACGACTCGCTCATCCAGCCGGGGCACGATCAGGGGATCGGCCTGGGGCACGGCCGTGGCTCCGGGGCTCCACCAGCGGCAGCCCAGAACGTCTTCCAGGAGGGCGTAGCATCCGTACATTGCCCCGCGCACGGGGCTGCCGATGATATGCAGTCGGTCGCCCTCGGTGCGAAGGATGTACCCCTCGTCGCCCAGATCGGCGGGGGGCTCGCCGCTGCCGACGATGATGGCCTTACCCGGCGGCTCGGTGGTCTCGATGACTGGGAACTCGGCGCCGGACATGCGGCCCAGGAACTCGGACAGCTCGGCAGCCCCATGGCGCTCCGATGGTGAGGCGTCGGGGCGCAGGACGATCACGTAGTCGGTGTGCCGGTCGGTGGCTAGCTCGAGCGACCCGGGCTGGAGTAGAAGGCTCGCAGCGGTGGCGATGAGCAGCAAGGGGATGCACCTCCGTAAGGGCGTATGCCAGTGTTCGCCCCCCGGCGGCCGCGGCCTGCGACAAGCGAGGCCAGGTCAGTCGGCGGGGGCAGCGAACAGGATGCCCATGACTAGCCAACCGAGACCCTTCGAATGCGGCGGCTGGGAGATGAAGTTTCAGGATGCGGCCACTTGGTGCTTCCTCGGCAGCCCCACCCTCGTACGACTCCAGGACGGCTCGCTCCTCGCGGCCCACGACTACTTCGGCCCCCACTCCCCCCACAGCCACGATGGCGAGGAGTTCCTGAGTAGCGTCTACCGGTCCACGGATGATGGCCTTACATGGCAGACGGTCACGCACATCGCCGGAGCCTTCTGGAGCAACCTCTTCGTGCACCGCGGAGACGTCTATCTCCTCGGCGTGAGCCAGCACTACGGCTCCATCGTCATCCGCCGATCGGAAGATGGGGGCAACACGTGGACGGAGCCGCTGGACGCCGAGACCGGGCTGCTCTTCCCGGGCGGCCCCGGCCGCACCCCTCCCTGCTACCACTGCGCGCCCATGCCCGTGGTGGAGCATGGCGGCAGGCTCTACCGGGCCTTCGAGGACAACGACCCCCTCAACTGGCCCAAGGGGTTCCAGAGCGTAGTCATCAGTTGCGACGCCGGTGCCGACCTGCTGGATGCCGGGAGCTGGCGGATGTCCGAGCGACTGGCCTTCGAGCCGGGATGGGCCCGAGGCTGGGACGGCGAGCTGGGGCCGGGATGGCTGGAGGGCAACGTGGTCCTGGATCGCGAGGGCGAGATGTGGAACTTGCTTCGCGTCCACTCCGAGCCCAAGGTGGACAAGGCGGCCATGGTGCGTGTGCTGGATGAGGGCCGGCGGCTGGAGTTCGATCCCGCCGAGGGCTTCATTGACTTCCCCGGCGGGATGACCAAGTTCACCATCCGGCGCGACCCCGCCACGGGCGTCTACCTCACCCTCAGCAACAACAACACCGATCTTGCCTTCCCCCGCCAGCGCAACGTGCTGTCCCTCCACGCCTCCGAGGACCTTCGCCACTGGCGCCACGTGAAGACCCTCATGGAGGACCTGTCCGGGCTGGAGTGGACCGAGTCGGTCCGGCAGGTCGGCTTCCAGTATGTGGATTGGCACTTCGATGGCGAGGACATCATCTACCTGGTCCGGACCGCCTACCGAGGCGCCCACAACTTCCATGACGCCAACCGCATGGTGTTCGCGCGGATCGAGGCCTTTCGGACGCTACTCTAGGGCGACTGCCTATGTACCGGCCCCGAATTCGGAGGTGCTCCCATCGGCGCCCGTCGCGGTGGCGCTGAACCTCGGCGCCTCGGCGTCGGGGGTCACAAGCAGCGACCAGCGGCCGTCGGCGTCGGGACGAACGGTCCCCAGGTACTCACTGCCCTGGGGCGGGGCGCCCGGGTCGGCGGGGTTCAGGTAGACCTCGACGGTCGCCTGGGCCGGGTCCCGGGTGTCCAGCCCGCCCGACACGATCCAGCCGCCATTCTGCCGCTCCACCGACAGGATGACAGGTGCGTTCATGCCTCCATTGGGCCCTTCGTCTACGTCGCCGGGATCGTTAGGGTTGGGGCCTCCCGGGAAGAGGTCGATACCCATTCGGCCGTTGCCGAAGATCCTATTGGCCGAGATGGTATTCCCCCGTGCGCCGGGCGACTCCACGACCACACCTGCCCGGCCATTGTGGGCGATGACGTTGGCGTCTTCGGGCGACCCGCCGATCACGTTGTCGCGGGGGCCGAAGGCGACGCGGATGCCGTCCACACCATTGCCCAGGGGCGATTGACCCGTCGCGTCGGTGCCGATGAGGTTCCGGGTAATGTGGTTGTCGTCCGTGTACAGGGCGAAAAGGGTGATACCCGCCACCAGGTTGCCGGAGATGAGGTTGGAGTCCACCGCGTTGTCCACCGTGCCGCCGTCGATGTGAACGCCGGTCTCATTCGGCAGGGCGCGGGTGCCCGTGACGTCGGTCCCGATCCGGTTGCCGACGACTCGGTTGGCTCGGGTGCCCATGTTGTAGAAGTACGCTCCGAAGGCGGTGTTCCCGGAGATGAGGTTCCCCTCGCCCTCACCGAGGCCGCCGACCACATTGTCGTGGGAGCGGTCGTCGAAGAGCACGCCGTAGGTGTTGGGCACCGCCGCGGTGCCGGTGAGGTCGGTTCCGATGTAGTTGCCCAGGACCTGGTTGCCCGACACGCCCACGCCGAAGAGATCCACGCCATAGGCGACGTTTCCCGAGACGATGTTCCGCTCGGCGGGGGTCGGGCCGCCCACTACGTTGTCCCGGGCGTGGCCCTCGATGCAGATGCCGTCACTGTTGGGGACCGCCGCCGTGGCCGAGATGTCGAGGCCCACGTAGTTCCCCACGATGATGTTCTCGTGGGCATCGCTGACTCGGATTCCGATGTGCTCGTTGCCCGAGATGACGTTCCGGTCGCTTGGCTCGGCGCCGCCGATCGTGTTGCCGTGGGCGCCACTGATCAGCTCGACACCGTTGTAGTTGCCGCGAACCCGGGCGTCATCGGATCCGAGGCCGATGTGGTTGCCTGCGATGTGGCTATCGGTGGCGCCGGGTCCGTAGATCTGAATCCCGTAAAGGAACTCGACGATGGAGAGCCCGCGGATGGTGCAGTGGGCCGCGTTGATGATGGATACGGCGAACTCTACCTGATGGCCGCCGCCGCTGAGCACTACCTCGGGCCCGTTGGGGTTCGTGTCGCCATGGGCCCGCGTCTGGCTTCCGCCATCTATGGTGACCCAGGGCACGACGATGGATGGCGGGGTGTCGGTGAGGGTGATCGTCCAGGTGCCGGCATCGGGGTCGAAGCCGGGGTCATCCTCGGGGATGTCGAAGCGCATCACGGCGTTGCCGCCGGTGGCGTTGGCCGCTTCCAGGGCCGCTCGGTAGCTGCCCTCGCCGGCGTCCCTGGTATGGGTGACGGTCAACTCCGTCTCGGCGGCCGCCGCTGTGGCGACAGTCACAAGAGCCAGGGTCATCAGCATCGCAGTCCTCGGCTTGAGGGTCATCGTGCCTCACCGCCCCTTCCCGTGCGGTTGTGCTCCACCGTGTTATCCGGTCCCGCTCCGGGCAGGAGGAGCACGTCGGCGGCGGTGTTGCCCCTGACGTGGTTCTCCTCGCCCTGCCGGCCGATGATGTTGCCTTCGGCGTGCTCGTCGATGACGACGCCGACCTCGTTGGGCAGCCGTCGATCACCCTCGGCCGCCAAGCCGATGCGATTGCCCACCAGCACGTTGCCGATGGCGTACTCCACGATGACCACGCCCGAGGAGCGGTTGCCGGAGATGACATTGCCTTGGAGCAGGTTCGCCTCGGGGTATGTCGAGATGACCACACCATGGCGGTTCCCTATGGCCTGGCTTCCCGCCGCGTCGGTCCCGATGAGGTTCGCGATGAACCGGTTCGCCTTGGTCAGCCGGTTGGTGATCATCAGGCCGGCTTGGGTGTTGCCGGAGATGACGTTGCCCTGGCCGGGCTCCTCGCCGCCGATCAAGTTATCGGTGGCTCCGGTGGACACCACCATGCCTATGTCGTTGGGCAGAGCCGCGGCCCCGGTGGCGTCGACGCCGATGTAGTTGCCCTGTAGCCGGTTGCCTTCGGTGCCCCTTGTGACGAAGAACATGCCGTAGCTTGTGTTGCCGGAGATGACGTTGCCGGTGATGACGTTGTCATGGGAGGCGCAGTCAACGCAGATCCCGGTGGCGTTGGGCAGAGCCTCGGTGCCGGTGATGTCGGTCCCGACGTAGTTGCCCTGGGTGGTGTTCCGGGTGCAGTGGCCGTAGTAGACGACACCATAGACCTTGTTCCCCGAGACCACGTTCCGGTCCCCGCGGCCGGGGCCGCCGAGTACGTTGTCCTTGGC
>WJIW01000519.1 GCA_014730065.1 Armatimonadia bacterium
CTCCATGTCTGGGCCGGGCCTTACGATCCCGACTATGGGCTCAATGAGGGCGATCGCGACCCTCTCATCCTATAGCGATACCGAGGGGAGGTGGATCATGCTTGACCGTGAGATCGTGCAAGCGAAGGTGTGGGGCGAGCTGGCCTGCTTCACGCGCCCGGAGGCCAAGGTGGAGCGGGTCAGTTACCCGGTGATGACTCCCTCGGCCGCCCGCGGCGTGCTGGAGGCCATCTGCTGGAAGCCCGAGTTCGAGTGGTACATCCGCCGCATCCGTGTGCTGCGCCCGATCCAGTTCACATCGATCCGCCGGAATGAAGTGCAAGGAGTCCTACCCGAAGCTAGCGTGAAGGCTTGGATGGCGGACCCGGGGTCCTTCGAGCCCTATCTGGCCGACTCCGCCGGCCGAGAGGGGCTTCAGGGCGAGAACCGCACTCAGCGCAACACCCTCGCCCTGCGAGACGTGGCGTACGTCATCGAAGCCAGCGTGCGGCTGCGGCAGACCGGCGACGCCGGCCTGCTGCGCAAGTACCGGGAGATGTTCCTGCGGCGGCTCGCCAAAGGGCAGTGCTTCCATCACCCGTACCTTGGGATCCGGGAGTACGCCGCCGACTTCGGCGAGCCCTCCGACACCGACAGTCCCGTGAGCGACACCCGAGACCTGGGCCTCATGTTGCTGGATGTGCGCCATGGCCCCAAGAGCCACAAGGAGCCCATCTTCGCATCGGCCCGGCTCGACGCCGGTGTCCTGGACGTGGAGGCCATGTGGCATGAGAGCGAGGGGCGGGTGGATGGCCAATGATCATCACCCGTCTTCGGGAGCATGCCGAGCGCGAGGGACTACTCGCCGACGTGGCCTTCGAGGAGCGCAAAGTGCGGTTCGTCATCGAGATCGACCCTACCGGCAAGTACCTGGCTCTCCGCGAGCCACCCGGCAGGACGGTCACCAAAGGCAAAAAGGAGGTCACCGAGCCCTTCGAGATGCTCGTGCCCAAGATGGGCAACCGCAACGACGGCAAGACCCCGTGCCTTCTCGCGGACACCATCGGGCGCGTCCTGGTAGGCCACGACGAGAAAGACGCCGACCGGCACACCCATGCTAACTTCGTCGCCTGGGTCGGGGAGGCGGCCGACGCCACCGATGATCCGGCCTGCCGGGCCGTCCTGGCCTTCCTGGAGACAGCCGACGCAGATCCGGAGTCCTTGGCAAGCCTCGATGCGGCCCTAGCGGAGGCCAAGCCCAAGCCCGGCGACTGGATCACCTTCCAGGTGGCCGGCGAGGGGCTGGTCCTGCGGCGCGAGGCCATCAAGGACCACTGGCGAGCCCGGTTCGAGGAGCGGAGAGCGGCCAAAGCCCAGGGGAAGGAGCCCATCACATGCCTCGCCTGCGGGTGCCAGGCACCGGCCGTCGACAGCCACGACAAGCTCAGGAGAGTGCCGGGCGGCAACCCGTCGGGGGTCTCGCTCATCTCGGCGGACAAGACCGCCTTCGGCTCGTACGGCCTGAAGAAGTCCCAGACCAGCCCCGTGTGCGAGACCTGCGAGGCCGCCTACACCCGTGCTCTTCAGCATCTGCTCGATTCCGACCGCACCAGCTACCACGACTGGGATGCACAGGTTGCCTTCGTCTACTGGACGAGGGAGCCCGAGGGCGACCTATTCAGCCTTAGCGCGCCGGACCCCCAGCAGGTGGGTAGGCTCATCAAGTCGCCCTACACCCCCTCGGGCCGTGAGGCCGTCTCCGATCCGAACGAGTTCTACGCCCTAAGCCTCAGCGGCGTGGGCGGCCGCGCCATGATCCGCGACTGGATCGAGACGACGGTGCCGGTCGTGCAGGCCAACGTGGCCCAGTGGTTCGTGGATCTGGGCATCGTTCTCGATCGAGGGATCAACAAGGACGACAAGGGCAATGTGCCCGAGGGGTGCGAAGCGGGGCAGATCCACCACGCGTGGCCGCTGCAGACTCTTGTGCGCGCTCTGGGTTACAAGCAGAGCCAGGGCTTCGAGGTGCCCACTAGCGCCTCCTCGGAGCTGTTCCAGGCGGCCATTCTGGGCGCGCCCTTGTCGCCCCGGATCCTCGACGCCGCTACCCGCCGGATCCGGGCGGACGGTTCGCTGCACCCCGCTCGGGCCGCCCTGGTAAAGCTCACCCTCAACCGGCTTGGCCGGCAACGACACGAAGGAGGAAGCGAAATGCACGAGACCTTGGACGAGAGCCAGGCCAATGCCGGCTACCGATGCGGCAGGCTGCTGGCCGTGCTCTCCCGCCTACAGTATCTGGCCCTTGGCCGCACCAACGCCACCATCGTGGACCGCTACTACGGCGCGGCCAGCACCACTCCCGGAGCCGTGTTCGGGCGGCTCCTACACCTGGCTCAGGCGCACCTGGCTAAGCTCGGGGCGACGAAGCCCGGTGCCGCCACGAACATCCGGAAGGACATCGAGGAGATCACCACCCGCCCCTCGCCCCTCACCGAATTCCCGCGGCAGCTCACCCTGGAGGATCAGGGCCGGTTCGCGCTCGGCTTCTACCACCAGCAAGCGGACTACCGCAGCCGATCCGCCGATGAAGGCGGCAGTGAGGGCGAGGAGCCTGTGCCCGTCCCCGCCGCCGATGACGGCCAGCTCGCACTCGACATCGATGAAGCCAACGAATAGGAGAATAGCACTATGGAGAAGCATGACCTGAATGCGGTAGTGGATCGGCGATTCGACTTCGCATTACTCTTCGACGTGACCGACGGCAACCCCAACGGGGACCCCGACTCGGGCAATCTACCCCGTATCGATCCCCAGACCATGCAGGGAGTTGTTACCGATGGCTGCCTGAAGCGTAAGGTCAGGGATTACGTCACCCTCAGGACCCTCCATGACGAGACCCTCGGTGAGGGCTATGGCATCTACATTCAGCTCCAAGGGGTTCTCGAGCGGTCCCACCTCCAAGCATACCGAGAAGCGGTGGGCCTGGATGAGAAGGCGGCTCGCGAGAACAAGGACTCGGCGAAGACCGATGCGGCCCGGACGTGGATGTGCCAGCACTTCTACGACGTGCGGAGCTTCGGCGCGGTCATGAGCCTGAAGGTCAACTGCGGCCAGGTCCGCGGTCCGGTCCAGCTCACCTTTGGCCGATCCATCGATCCCATCGCGCCCCAGGAGATCACCATCGTCAGGAAGGCCGTGGCGACGGAGCGGGAGGCCGAGAAGCAAACCGAGTCCAGCGGCGCCGTTACGGGCACCATCGGTCGGAAGTCCAACGTGCCCTACGGCCTGTACCGCACCCACGGCTTCATCAACCCCCACCTGGCGAGCCAGACGGGCTTCACGTACCGGGACCTGTCGGTGTTCTTTCAGGCGCTGGTGGGGATGTTCGAGATCGACCGCTCCGCCTCCCGCGGCATGATGACCACCCGGGGGATCTACGTTTTCGAGCACGAGTCGCCTTTGGGCAACGCCCCGGCACACGAGCTCCTGGAGAGGGTCCGGGTCGAGCCCCTCGGCATGGGAGCGGCGCCCCGCTGCTTCGATGACTACCGCGATCACCTATCGGTCTCCGTCGACGATCTGCCCGCCGGCGTGAGCTTCTACGAGCTGCCGCGGCAGCACGAGGAGCTGCTTGGCGGTGAAAGGGCGTGAGCTGCCCGGAGTTCACCGAGGACGACCTACTACCCGTGTCGGGCTTGGCTCACGTGGTGTTCTGTGCGCGGCGAGCGGCGCTGCACCACTTGGAGGGGCAGTGGGAAGACAACCTGCTGACCGTGGAGGGCGGGCATACCCACGACCGCGCCCACGAGGGACCCAGAAGGGAGGTCCGGGGCGATCTGCTGATCGTCCGGGGCCTCCGGGTCCGCTCGTTCCGGCTGGGCGTATCCGGAGTATGCGATGTGGTGGAGTTCGGGAGAGACGAGCAGGGGGTCGAGCTCACGGGTAGAGAGGGACGGTGGCAGCCATTCCCTATCGAGTACAAACGCGGACGCCTGCGCCACGAGCCCTCTTACCGGGTCCAGGTGTGTGCTCAGGCGATGTGCCTGGAGGAGATGCTCGGCTGCTCCGTACCGGCCGCCGCGCTCTTCTATGCCAAGACTGGACGTCGGCAGAAGCTGGACCTTACGGCCGAGCTGCGTGCGGACACCTGCCATGCCGCTCGGCGGTTCCATGAGATCATGGCCGCCGGCCGCACCCCACCGCCCGAGCCCGGGCCCAAGTGCGAGAAGTGCTCCATGGCGCCGTTGTGCCTGCCACGGACCGCTCTTGGGCCTCGGAGCGCCAGCTCCTACCTCGCCTCGGTCCTGGCCAACGGGAATGAGAGGGCCCGATGAAGCACCTACTCAACACTCTGTACGTGACCACCCAGGGAGCATACCTGGCGAAAGAGGGCGAGACCGTGGCCGTTCGCGTGGAGCAGGAGACCAAGCTCAGACTTCCCTTCCACAATCTGGCGGGCGTCGTCTGCTTCGGCCAGGTCTCGTGCAGCCCTTACCTGATGGGCGCGTGCGCTGAGCGTGACATAGTCATCTCCCACCTAACCGAGAGAGGGCGCTTCCTGGCGCGGGTCTCCGGGCCCGTGTCGGGTAACGTTCTGCTGCGGCGAACCCAGTACCGACTGGCGGACGACGACCAGGCCACCTCGGACATTGCGCGCAGCGTTGTCGTGGGCAAGGTCGCCAATAGCCGTGCCGTGCTCATGCGCGCCGCCCGAGACCATCCCGATGGGCCGGGGGCGGAGGAGGTCCGGAAGGCGGCGGAGTATCTCGGCAGGCTCCTGACGAGCCTGGCGGGTCGTGCCGAGGTAGACGTCGTCCGAGGCAGAGAAGGGGAGGCGGCTCGGGCCTACTTCCAGGTCTTCGACCATCTCATCACCGCTCAGAAGGACGGCTTCCAGTTCCGCGGCAGGACTCGTCGGCCGCCGCTGGACGCGACCAACGCCCTACTGTCCTTCGTCTACACATTGCTGCTGCATGACGTGACCTCGGCGCTGGAGACCGTCGGGCTGGACCCCGCTGTGGGCTTCCTTCACCGGGATCGGCCCGGTCGACCCGGACTGGCCCTGGACATGATGGAGGAGCTGCGGGCCTTCCTCGGAGATCGGCTGGTCCTCTCCCTCATCAACCGGCAGCAGGTGGACCACGAGGGGTTCGATACCACCGAAGCGGGCGGGGTCATTATGGACGACGACACCCGCAAAGAGGTATTGGTCGCCTACCAGAAGCGCAAACAGGAGGAGATCAAGCACCCCTTCCTGGACGAGAAGATCCCTGTAGGCCTGATTCCCCATGTGCAGGCGATGCTGATGGCTCGGTTCCTGCGCGGCGAGCTGGATGCCTACCCCCCGTACCTCTGGAGGTGATGTGGACCTATGTTGGTACTGGTGACCTACGATGTAAGCACGGCCACGGAGGGCGGGGACGCCAGGCTCCGCCGAGTGGCCAAAGCGTGCGAGGACTATGGCCAGCGGGTGCAGTTCTCCGTCTTCGAGTGCCTAGTGGACCCCGCCCAGTGGGCCAAGCTCAAACACCGTCTGGAGAAGCTGATCGAGCCGGAGACGGACAGCCTGAGGTACTACTACCTGGGCGCGAACTGGCGCAACCGGGTGGAGCACGTGGGCGCAAAGAAGAGCTATGATCCGGAGGGTCCGCTGGTCGTATGAGCGAACGCGAGGGTGAAGCTGTCGCGGGACGCCTAGATGGGTTCGCGCAGCAGCGGATGTGGCTTCACAGCGCCCCTTCGACGCTACACGGTCCCGACGTGGGCGTGTGCGGGCATGGCCGCAGGGGGTGGTTCGCGCAAGTGGATGCGTGAGGCCCTGAGCCAAGCGGCTCGGGGAGGACGGAGTCGCCCCCCCCGCGGGGGCGTGGATTGAAACGCCGTATGGGGAACTGGATGGGTTGGCGATGTTAGTCGCCCCCCCCGCGGGGGCGTGGATTGAAACTCTCCATGGCCGGCCGCACATCTTGAGCAACGGCTGGTCGCCCCCCCCGCGGGGGCGTGGATTGAAACCAACTTTGGAGGGCGAGAAAATCCTCAACGTATAGTCGCCCCCCCCGCGGGGGCGTGGATTGAAACGGTGACGGTAGGAGCGAGGGTGCCCTGATGGCTGAGTCGCCCCCCCCGCGGGGGCGTGGATTGAAACTATCTCGTCCGCGGAGAACTCGTGGGC
>WJIW01000520.1 GCA_014730065.1 Armatimonadia bacterium
ATCCTCACCACACCCACCATCGACCGGATGGCCGCCGAGGGGATGCGGTTCACCCAGCTCTTGGCCGGCGGTCCCGTGTGCGCGCCCACCCGTAGCTGCCTAATGACGGGCCAGCACCTGGGGCACACCTCGGTGCGAGCCAATGGGGGAGGGCAGGCGCTGCGGGAGGATGACGTCACCGTCGCCCGGTGTCTGCGAGACGCCGGGTACGCGACAGGCGGCTATGGCAAGTGGGGACTTGGGGATCGAGGCACGACGGGCGTGCCCGAGCGCCACGGGTTCGACGAGTTCTACGGCTACTACCACCAAGTCCACGCCCACTCGTACTACCCGCGGTACCTGCTGCGGAACAGCCGCAAGGAGGTCCTGCCGGGCAACACGGGCGACTTCCACGAGGGAGAGACCTTCAGCCACTACCGCATCGTCGAGGAGGGGGCGTCCTTCATTCGGCGCAGCGCCCATCGGCCATTCTACTGCTATCTCCCCTGGACGCCGCCCCACGGTCTGTGGGGCATCCCCGAGGACGAGCCGGGCTGGCTCCAGTTCAAGGACGAGAGATGGAACGCCGGCTACCAGCGCCGGCCGCAGGACGCTCGGGTGTACGCGGCCATGGTGAGCATGGTCGACCGCCAGGTGGGCGAGCTGCTCGGCCTGCTGGATGAGCTGGGGATTGCCGACAACACCCTGGTCCTGTTTACCGGCGATAACGGCGGCCAGGACTACTTCAGCAACGAGGCCCACCCGAGGGGTTTCTTCGCACCCAATGTCGATCCGCGAACGGGGCAGGCGTTCCGGGGCGAGAAGGGGCATCTGTACGAAGGCGGCTTGCGCATCCCCGCCATCGCATGGTGGCCCGGACAGATCCCCGCCGGCACCGTCAGTGACCACCTGTGCTACTTCCCCGATCTGATGGCGACGCTCTGCGAGCTAACCGGCGCATCGCCCGCCGGCGGGACCGATGGCCTGTCCATCGCACCGACGCTCCTCGGCGGCCGCCAGAGGTGTCACGAGTATCTGTACTGGGAGTTCGGCGGCGCCAGGGCGGCCCGGATGGGTGATTGGAAGGCCATCTCGCCCGAGGAGAGTGCCCCCATCGAGCTGTACGATCTGGCAGCGGACCCGGGCGAGACGGACGATCTGGCACGGGAGCGTCCAGAGATTGTGCGGCAACTGGAGTCATGCATGGCCCACGCACATGAGCCACACCGTTCGGGCGGCTGGCTGCCCGGGGGAGAGGAGCTAGGCTTCAAGGGGCATCGCCGACCTTAGCGCGCGAGACTCAGAGCCCCGAGCCACGCAGGAAATCCAGGCCATCCACCGCGATGTCGTCCGCGCTGGGTTCGATGTCCCGCCAGATCGCGGCGGCGGCAGCGATCTCCTCGATCCCCGGCACGAAGGACTCGATGACGGCGGCGTGGCTGTAGTCGATGTCCTCTAGGGCGCCTATGATCGCCTCCCAGCCGATGCTGTCGCGGCCCGGCGTGCCCCGGTCACTCCCGCAGGCGTGGAAATGGCGGAGGCGGTCGCCGCAGGCCCGGATGGCCGCGGCGGGGTCCTTCTCCTCGATGTTCATGTGGAAGGTGTCGAGCATCACCGCGACGCCCTCGCTGTCGATCTCGTCCACCAGGGCGATGGCATCGGCGGCGATGTTCAGGAAGTAGGTCTCGAAACGGTTCAACGGCTCAAGGCAGAGGCATATGCCGTGGTCGTGGGCGAAGCGTCCCACCTCCCGAAGCCCTTCGACCGCGCGCTCCCACTCCTCCGGTGTTCTCCCGCGTCCCACCAGCTTGCCCACCGGCGCGTAGTGTGGTCCGCCGAAGGCGTGAGCGCCCAGCTTCTCGCCCAGGAGAACCGTCTCCCGGATGTACCGCTTCGCGATCTCCCGGGGGCCGGGGTCATCGGAGATGAGGTCCCTCTCGGGCGTCATGATGGTGCAGAGTGTGACCTCCAGGCCAGTCTCATCCAGGGCGCTGTTCACGGCGGCCGAGTCCACCTCCGCGGGCTCGAAGACAGCGAACTCGATGACGTCGAAGCCCAGGCCAGCGGCCTTCCGAACCCACTCCCCTGCGCCGGCGTCCGAGGCCGACCAGAGGAGCGTGTTAATCCCGAAGCGTACGTGGCCGTCTCGCGGTTCCTGCTGCTGCATCACGTCATCAGTCCTTAGGCTAGCGCCGCGCCGACGAGCGGATCGGGCCGTGCGCCCGGCATCGGGCCCTTCGCTCCGGGCTCCGAGCCACCTTTGCCAGGTCCGCGGGCAAGGGGGCGTGCCGCCCTTCGTCGAAGGCATGGGCACGACTGGCCGAACAGGAGTGGGTTCCTTGCTTACATACGATGGCTACGGTGGACCAGGGCAGGGGAGACACATCGTCCTGGTGGCGGGTGACGAGGAGTACCGCTCCGAGGAGTCGATGCCCCAGCTCGCCAAGATCCTGGCTGTCCGCCATGGCTTCAAGTGCACGATGTTGTTTGCCATCGATCCGGAGACGGGCGAGATCGACCCCCAGACGCTGGACAACATCCCGGGCCTCGAGGCGTTGCAGGCCGCCGATCTAATGGTCCTCTTCGTGCGGTTCCGCGAGCTGCCCGATGACCAGATGAAGTGGATCATCG
>WJIW01000521.1 GCA_014730065.1 Armatimonadia bacterium
ACCTGGGACTGACCTCGCAGAGTCACCCGTGCCCTTTCAAACCCAGCCCACTACGGTGGACCCCCCTATGGTCGCCCCGCGAGATGCGAGGGGACGAGAGCGTCCCGTCCCCCTTCCCAAGGGGGACTACAGGGGGTTCCATCTCTCTTCCCTCTCCCGTCGCCCCAGCTACCCGCTACTCCCCGCCCCCAGCCCCAGACGATCCTCTACGTCAGCCAGGAACCCCGCCGTGTTCTGAATGTGCTCCTCCAGCGGGATGCCCAGCTCCTCCGCACCCTTCCGGATGTCGTCCCGATTGACGGCGGCCGCGAAGGACTTGTCCTTCATCTTCTTCTTGACCGACTTCACCTTGATGTCGGTGAGGCTTCGGCTGGGCCGCACGAGGGCGCATGCCACCAGGAATCCCGACAGCTCGTCGACGGCGAACAGGGTCTTCTCAAGCTCCGTCTCCCGCGGCACGCCCGTATGCTCGGCATGGGAGAGAATAGCCTTGACGATCCACTCGTCCACGCCGCGCTCCCGCAGTATCTCGGCACCCTTCGACGGGTGCTCCTCCAGGGTCGGATGAACTTCCCAGTCGAAATCGTGGAGCAGGCCGATGGTGCCCCACAGGTCCTCGTCCTCGCCCTTCATGCGGGCGTACCCACGCATGGCCGCCTCGACGGCGAGGGCGTGCTTCCTCAGGTTCTCGCTCTCAGTGAACTCGCATACTATCTCCCAGGCTTTGGCTCGATCCATGAAACGCTCCGTTCCGTTGATAGGTGTGCCTACAGCGGGCAGTCGACCACCAGCACAGCCTCCTGGCCCCGTGGTCCTTCGGCAACCACCTCGCCAGCCGGCGATACGGCCAAGCTGCCCCCATAGACGGGATGGTCCTTCCAGACGCCCTCGGCCAGTACCCCGATGGAGTTGGCCGCCAGGATCCACAGGCCATTCCGCTGAGCCAGCGCCGAGTACCAGCCCTTCCAAGACGCGTTGTGCTCCGGCGCCGCTATGTCGGCATCGGGCGGGATGGCCCAGGCGCACGGTGACAGGATGACCCGCGCGCCCATGCTGCCAAGGGCGTCGGTGATCCAGTGGGATTCCTCGAAGGAGTCGCTGCAGATCGTCATACCCACCTTGCCGATGGGCGTATCGTACACGGTTAGCGACTGACCGGGCACGTAGTGGTCCAAGCCCAGATGGTACTTGGCGAAGACGTTGATCTTGCGGTGGATCCCCTGGATGTGGCCCGAGCCCTCGAAGAGGACGGCGCTGTTGTGGACGGCCCCACGCCGGCGCTCGGTGAGCCCAGCGACGACGAGGATGCCCAGCTCGCGCGCCGCCAGGGACAGGTGCTCCGAGTACGGGCCCGGCACCGTTCGCCCGCGACCTTGGGGATCATCGGCCAGCCATCCCACGTCCATACACTCTGGGAGGACTACCGCGTCGGCCTGCTTGGCGGCCGCCTGGCTGAGAGCGACCATGGCCCGGTCCAGGTTGGCGTCGGGCCGGCCCGTCTCCACCAGGATCTGGGCGATGGCGATCTTGGGCATGAGCCTCCCCCGAATCTAGGCCGCGCCGAGCGGCCGAGAACACCCGGTGGATTCGCGCCGGCCGGGCGGGTGCCCTCTTCGGCCACGAGGAGGCCCCGGCTCGGACCGGAGGAACCACCGCAGCGTAGACACTCGCCAGGGAGGAGCAGCCATTGGACAAGCGAGCATCAGCGGCCCTCATCATGCTGGCTCTCGCCCTGGGCTCGACCGGGCTGGCGCGCGGCGCCATCCGCATCAGCGTGGAGGAGCCCCGCGGCCGCTCGGCGCTGGTTACCGTGGATGGCACCACCGCCCGCATGGTCGCCCCGGACCGGGCGTGGCAGCACATTCTCAGTGACCCGGGCCACCAGGACATCAGCCTGGTGGAGCTGGCCGCTCAAGGCGGACGGTCGGCGGCCCTGGTCAACCACGACCCCTCGCCCGCGGGCAAGGTGGAGCTGGTCCAGGTACTCTCCGACCGCCTGGAGCCCGGCACGGGCTACACCGTTAGCCTCCAGGCCCGAGGCCGCGTCCTGGCCGAGGGCGAGGCGCAAGTGTACGTGGAGGGCCGGGTCCCGGGCGGCGAGTGGGAGGAGCTGCTGCGCAGCGTGCTGGACGTCACCGGCCAGTGGCTCGATACCTCGGGCCAGTTCCGGGCACGGGAGGGCCACCAGGAGATACGGGTCGGGGTCCGGGTGCGCGGACGAGGCTCTCTGAAGGTGGACGACGTGCGGCTGACAGCTCTCGATTCCGACGAGAATCTACTCACCGACGGCGGCTTCGAGGGCGGCGCCTACTGGCGGGTCGCGCACCGGCTTCAGGCATCGGGGGCGGAGTGGACCACCGACCCCGCCGTCATCCGCGAAGGCAGCTACCGGATCCTGGGGCTGAGCCCGGGTAAGCGATACGAAGCCCGAGCCACGCTGCATTCGGCTACCGGGATCGTCTTGGAGGAGTCGCCCGTGGTCGAGTTCACCACGACCGATACCGACACGATCCGGGTTGCGGGAGCGACCGTCTCCGAGGCCGTGGCCCTGGGCGGGCCGGGGCTGTCGTCGCCCTGCCTGGTCGGTGTGGGCGGCGGGGCCCTGCTGATCGCCAGCCATGGCGGGGGCGTCTACTCGCATCCCATCGGACCGGGCGGGGAGATCGGCCAGCCAAGCCAGCTCGCCCCCGCGGTGCTCATCGATGAAAGCCCCGCCCCCGTCGACGGGATACGAGGCTGCATTGCCGGCGACCGGCTCGTCGTCACGTACCGGGTCTCCCTGGGGCCGGAGCCGCGCGACCAGAGCCTCCGTGTCCTGGCCCAGAACCTGCGCACGGGCGAGGTCACCGGTCCCCGCAGCATCCGCGCAGGGGAGGCGCTCTGGTCGGCTCGATCGGCGGCGCTGGCCGAGGCTTGGGACACGCTTTGGGTGCTCTACGCGGAGGCGCTGGATGCGCCGGCCGATGAGCGCGTGCGGCTGAAGCTCCGGCCGCTGGATCCGCGCACCCTGGAGCCGCTGGGCGAGGATGCCCTGGTCACGGGCACGCCGTCGGAGCGTCTCGCCGATCCCGCGCTGGCAACCCTCCACGGCCAGCTCGCCCTGGCGTACGTGGATCGAGGTGGCATGGAGACCGATGCCGCCGGACGCCAACCCACTCCCATCTACCTGCAGACCTTCGATGGCCGCCAGTTCGGCGAGCCCGTGCCCTTGGCCGTCGACGCGGTCGCCAGCCAGCCCCAGGCCACCACGGCCGGCGATGGCCTGATCATCACCTGGCGGCAGGCCGTCGGCGAAGGCCGGACGGCGGGTGGGGAGCCCCTGTTTTGGCAGACCGCGGTGGCCCGTGTGCGTGCCCTGGGCGCGGCGGAGACGATCCCACTCCCCGCGGACAACGTGTACGTGTCCAGCCCCTCTTCGGCCGCCGTGGGGGATGGGCTGCTCGTGATCGAGCGGCGTTGGGAGCACCTGCCGGGCATTCCGGGCGACCCCGCCCTGGACTTGGGCTTGTGGGCCATGCGGGTGGAGCCGTAGACTGAGCCCACGCTCCGGCCCACGGATTGGTGGTACCCTCGATTGGTGTTCATCCGGAAGATGCTGGAGGCCCGCCCGCCCCGAGCTAGGGTCTTCCGCTACACCCTCACCCTGCGGGCAGCCATGGCCCTGATACTGTGGGCGCTGATCGGGTTCGGGCTTCCTTCGCGGCTGGAGATCGCGCGCAACCACGGCTACCAGGTCTTCTGGATCATCGCCGGCGCCGCCACCTTGCTTGCCTCGCCCTTCCTGGTGATGGCCATCGGCGACGCGCTATGGTCCGCCCGGGGCCGGGTCGTGCTCGGGCTGGAGGAGCTGAAGTACCGCCCCGCTTGGGGCAAGCCGAAGGTCATCCCGTACGAGTCGATCGAGTCGGCGCTCACGGAGCGTGTCCGGGAGGGCGTGCGCCCCGGGTGGCTGGTGCTCTCACTGGAGGGCGGCGAGGGCGTGAAGATCCGCACCATCGGCCTTGGCCGTTGGGGGCTCTTCCTCAAGGTTCTACGTGAGCGAGCGGAGCTGGATGAGGCGACCCACGTCCGCCAGGATGTGGGGCGTAAGCGCGATGTGCCGGTGACCGTGTACGGTACCGACACGAAGGCTGTGGCTCGGGACTGAGGCGGCTGATTGCATGCCGCTTGCGGGGCGTGTGGCGGCGTGACAGCCACCAGGACCGCATCGCGGTGTTGCGGATCCCGCCATATACCGGTATATTGGATTTGGTAGTGGCAGGCGCCAATCAGCGTTCTGGGGCGCCAGACTCTGCATGCATCTCCAACCCGATTCCGGTTGTCGTTGCTGTATGCGTCTGGTTCGTGGGTGAGTTCTGACGCGATCCACGTAGCAGCAAGGCCTGCTCTGCAGTGAGTCCGTTGAGGCAAGCTGCGACAGGCACACTTGGCGCGCGCACTTGGCAAGAGGCCGCAACTGGCGCGCGCGCCTGGACCCGGTAAGGAGGTGCAGTCTTTGAGGCTACTACGATTCATATGCCTGGCCGTACCGGTCGCATCCGTGCTGCTCGTTCCCCTGACGGGGTGCGGCGGCCAGGGGTCGACGACCGACGAGGAGCCACCCCCCCCTCCCCCGATGCCCACCGCTGACGGCGGAGGCACGGCGGCCGAAGAAGGTAAGGCTCCCGCTTCACCCTCTGGAGACTAGACACGTACCGAGCCATGCATGCGCCACTCTGGTCGAGGGCGTGCGGCCCCCTACGACATCTCATACCATCTGCTCGGCTGTCAGGGAGACGGCCAGCAACCTCAGGAAAGGAAGGTACTATGTCACGGACGCAAAGAGGCTTTACACTGATCGAGCTGCTAGTTGTTATTGCCATCATTGCGATCCTGGCCGCCATCCTCTTCCCGGTCTTCGCGAAGGCCCGGGAGAAGGCGCGCCAGACATCATGCCTGTCGAACGTACGCCAGATCACTACTGCGAGCCTATCCTATGCGCAGGACTACGATGAGAAGTGGCCCTTCCACGACAACGAGATGCCCACGAATGCCCCGGCAACTGGCCCGTGGCTCCACTGGGTCGAGATGACATCCCCGTACGCCAAGAATGAGCAGTTGTACGTGTGCCCTTCGCTGCCTGCGATCCCCGATGCCACCAACCCGTACGTGGGGTTCTCCTACCCCTATCACTACGCGCAGAGCAGCCAGGCCTCGCGGAGCGTCTGGAGCGATGCTGCGGGACGTTGGATCAACGACGGCAAATCATTGGCCGTTGTCGACTCGCCAGCTGAGAGCCTTCTGATCGGTGAGAGTGGTCCTTACAACTGGGACCCGCCGTACGGCAAGAACTACTGGCTGGGCTGGTCATTGAACTGGTACTACTGTGCCGGTTGGTGGCCGAACATGTACGCCTCGCCCCACAACGAGATGGCAAACCTGTCGGCGATGGATGGCCACGCCAAGGCAACCCGGCTCGAGTGCTACGGATCCGATCCGGCGGTTCACAGCCGCGACACAGGCCACATGGGCTCCGGCATCTACCACTGGAAGTAGCGATAGTACGCACCAACATGGAACTGCGCGACTTTGCACGGGCGGGGCCCCTGGCTCCGCCCGTCAGTCGCGTCTGCCGAAGTCCTTGGCGCGAACGCGCGACCCGTACACGCCACGGAGCCCGTTTGCGCTTGACCCTTCTGCCTGCTGGGATGGACTCTCAGTCCGTAGGTGTTCTCGCCGTCTGCAGCGAGACTAGTGGCCAGCTTGGCGGTCAAGCAACGGGCTCCGCGTAAGAAACCCAGGTTGTATCACTACTTCCTCACCACGTCCTCTCAGGGAAGCACCCTTCCCTACCGCCGCGTGTTGCTCCGGAGAGCGTCGCCTCACAAAACCGTCGCTCGAGGGCCAAAGGTGGCCCGGCCTGTTCTTCCAAGGGGAGCGCCCACTTGCTCGGCTGCTCTCTCCGCGGCTTACTGGATACTTGTCCAGAAGTGCTTCCCTATCCTCTACGTATTTCATGCCATCCTCAGGGCCTGTTCTGAGACCAGGCGTGGGAAACTGCGCTCACAGAATCATCTCTCCACCGCGGCCCATTGGGCGCATCCAAGAACCTGAATTCCGAGTAGAAATCTGGGCTGATTCCGGCGCTCGGCGTTGACAGGGCACCCGTCATCGGGTATGATCGCGTTCGTGGGGTAATACAAGAACCTGTGACTGGTGTTCGTAGTCCACTGCTAGCACAATTCATACTAGACAGTTTTGTGGGCGCTTGCTCCGCGTCGCGTAACCAAAGCCACGCGTGGGGCACGGGCATCTGTGGGGGTACCCCACACAGATGAATAGGGGTGTACGAATGTCTGGTGTCCGTAAGCACGAGAGTACCGATCGCAGCGGGAAGCGCGTCTTCGTCAAGCCTCGCCTGATCCACCACGGCAAGATCGAGAACATCACCATGCAGAGTTGGCTCAGCACTGACCCTGACTCCTTCTCGATGGGCAATAAGGGCTTCATCAGCCCGAGTCAGTAGCCACCGACCGCAACGGCCGCCGCTACCCGGGGGGGTGCGGTAGCCCACGTCCGACCACATTCATTGGGGGGTACACTCACATGCACGCAAGACCTTTGATAGCTCTGTTAGCCTGCGCCCTGCTCACCTCGACCTTCGCCATCGCCGTCGCTGGCTGTGCCGCCGGCGCCGCTGGCACTCCGATGGACCAGACCGGCGACACCGACGAGCGGACCATGATGTCCGCCACCTTCCACTTCGGTAAGGACGATGTGGGCACCAGGGCCGAGTCGGTGGTCATCAACGGGGTCTGCCTGGTGCTCGATGGAGACGTCGGCTTCTCCTATCAGACCGACTCGTACGGGGAGTCGGGCCCCGGGGAGGATGGAGCGTACGACCTGATCTGGACCATGCCGATCGCCGTCAAGAACGCGAGCCGAAGTGATGGGATGACCGACATCACGGCGACTATCCACGGTTTCGCCGTGGAGGACGAATACGATCCAGGGCATATCATGTTCGCCGATGTAGCCGCGGGCAATCCGGCCAAGCTCGCTCAGGATGGTGAGGGGAACTCCATCGAAGGAGTCATCGCCGAGTACAGCGAGAGTCTCCTGGCCGCGGGCACCCAGGCGGCCACACTCGACTGGATCTTCTTCGACAGCGGGCATGACCAGTGGTTCTCCAAGGGCGACACTGGAGAAGTTCTCCCCCAACCGGACGACGTCTACTTTCTCCCGCCTGTGCAGAACAACGACGAGGACTACTGGACCTTCAGCGTGACCGTCACCTGGTACCCGGCCAGCTGAAAGCCCTCGCGGCGTGCGCGGGACGGGCGCGCCCACGACTTACTCGCGTCCCACCTACGAGAGCCCCGGCGCCTTAGGCGCCGGGGCTCTCAATGTACAGGCCGAGGCAGGCCACGGGGGCAGTAGGTTGAACTCCCTCCCCTCAGTACAATGCCTGAGAGGAGAGCTGCCGCCATGCCCGAGCCGCGAGGCTTACGCGCCGCCATCGTCTCCCATACCCACTGGGACAGGGAGTGGTACCGACCCTTCCAGGTCTTTCGCGCTAAGCTCGTCGACGTCATGGATGAGCTGATCGAGACCCTGGAGACGGAGCCGCGGTACCGGTACTTCCACCTCGACGGCCAGGCGATCGTCATCGAGGACTACCTGGACATCCGTCCGGAGATGGAGAGTAGGCTGCGGGCCCTTATCGAGAGCGGACGGCTGATCGGGGGACCCTGGTACGTCGCGCCCGACGAGACGCTGCCCTCGGGCGAGGCCCTGGTCAGGAATCTACTTCGCGGCACCCGGGTCACTCGGGCCTGGGGGGGCGAGCCGCTTGCCCTCGGCTACGAGATCGACATGTTCGGACACATCAGCCAGTTCCCCCAGATCTGCAAGGGCTTCGGGATCGACACGGCGATGCTGTTCCGGGGCGTGAACGATGAAGACGGCCCGGCGGAGATGGTCTGGGAGGGCGCCGACGGATCCCAAGTGCTGCTGCTGCGTCTGCCCAACGATGTGGCCTACTCGGACTTCTTCTACTACGTGCGCCACCCCGGCCGCGGGAAGCCCTTCGACCTGGAGGAGTCCCTCGGCAGGCTGAAGGATCTCGTGGAGTTCGAGGCGGGCCGCTCCACCACCCAAGAGCTGCTGTTCATGGACGGCGTCGACCATATCGAGATCATGCCCGAGCTGCCCGACCTCATCGACGCATGGAACTCCCGCCCCGAGCTGCGCGAGATGTGCGAGATGGAGCACGCCGCCCTGCCCGAGTATCTGGAGCGCATCCACGGCGCCGTCGACCGGCCCTCGCTGAAGGTGCTGACGGGAGAGCTGCGGACACCCAACGAGGAGGGGAACCTCTCGAACCTCTTCTACGGATTCCACTCCAGTCGGGTACGGCACAAGCAGTGGAACGACGAGTGCGAATCGCTCCTCGCTCTCCAGGCTGAGCCTTGGGCGGTGGCCATGGACCTGGCGGGGGGCGGGTACCCGGCGGGCCTGCTCTCTCGGGCCTGGAAGTACCTTCTGGAGAACCATCCCCATGACAGCATCTGCGGCTGCTCCATCGACCAGGTACACAGGGATATGGAGTACCGCTTCGATCAGTGCCGGCTGATCGGCGGCGAGGTGCTTCGGCGAGCGACGGAGGCCGTGGCCCAGTCCATCGACACAAGCTGGAGCGAGGAGGGAGATGGTGCCCTCGTGCTGCTTGGCAGCTCGGGGGTCTCGTGCGAAGCGGCGCGGGAGGTGCAGGCCGTCTGGCCCCATCCCCGTCCGCCCCATTTCCGGCTCTACCAGCCTGACGGGACAGAGGTACCGTATCAGATCCTCTCGGAGCGGCCGGCGGCGCCCGGTATGGCCGTGGCCCACAGGGAGATCCCGCGACCCGCTCCGACCGACCGCCTGCGAATCGCCCTGCCCGCGACCTTACCCGCCGTGGGCGCCACGACCTTGGCCGTTCGGCCCCAGCCCAGAGCGGTCACTCACCGCGGCTCGCTATCTCCGGAGACCGGTATCCTCGACAATGGCCTCCTGCGCCTGGAGCTCGGGCTGGGCGGATCCCTGGTGGTCACCGACCACCGCACGGGTCAGGTCTACCCGGGGCTGCTGAGCTTCGAGGACACCGGGGACGTGGGCGACGGCTGGACGTACCGGGCCCCCATCGAGGACGAGGCGGTGACCACCACCAGCGTAGGATGCACCACCACGCTCGTCGAAGACGGTCCCCTTCAGGCCACCCTCCGCCTGGACTACGACGACTTCATGGTGCCGGCATCGGCGGCCGGGGGTGGACGCGGACGGTCGGAGGAGCGGGTCGCGCTGCCGATCCGGGTCTGGGTAACACTCCGCCGCGACCAGGCCTTCGTATCGTGCCGGATCGAGATCGACAACGTGGCTCGGGACCATCGAGTGCGGGCATTGCTGCCGTCGGGAGTGGACACGGATACCCAGTGGGCGGACATGGCTTTCGACCTGGTCGAGCGACCCGTTGCCGTGCCGGATACCGAGGGATGGAACGAGCCGGCCCAGGAGATCCAGCCCCAGCAGTCGCTCATCGCGGCCTCCGACGGGGATCGGGGCCTGGCGGCGGTGGCGCCCCGCCTGAAGGAATCGTGTGTGCGCGATGACGCCGCCCGGACCCTGGCCGTCACCTTGCTGCGCGGCTTCTCATCCACGGTGGGCACCGGCGGCGAGGAAGGCGCCCAGTCCCTGGGCCGCCACGAGTTCGAGCTGGCCATCGTGCCCTTCACCGGCCGCCCGCACCGTGCCGGTCTGCCGGCGGTGGCATCGGCCATGCGGGCACCCGTACTGGCCCAGGTGACCGATCGACACGAGGGCCGCATCGCGGCGGACCTGGTCCTCCTGGACATTCAGCCCACAAGCCTGGTTCTGGATGCCTTTAAGAGGACCGAGGATGGCGAGGCCACGCTCATCCGCTTTCACAACCCGACCCCCGAGTCGCTCACTGCGAGCATCAACCTCGGGGCTCTGGATGGAACGGTACGCCGAGCGGAGCTGGACGAGTCGGCCGGGGCCGAGCTGCCGCTTCAGGGGGGCATGGTGTCCTTGGAGGTTGGTCCCAAGGAGATCGTGACGCTGAGGGTGGACTGAGCGAGGTGGAGTCATGCGCGGAAGGGGCCGCGATAAGCGGCCCCTTCGGATGGGTGCGCTGTGGGCCGCGGCGCTAGCCTGCGTCGAGCGAAGCCAGATGCCGCCGGATGTCATCCTCCAGGGCGATTAGCGGTCGCACGCGGTAGCCCGTGGTCACCTGGATCGAATCGATGACATAGACGTCCATGGGATTGGCCATGGCCAGATAGAGTACGCCGTCATCGTCCTCGAGTCGGACCGGCAGCACGGCGTTCCGGTTGAGCTGGTCCCGAGGCACCCTGGACACGACGTCGGGGTCGGGGGTGAAGTCGGTCAGATCGATGAACTCGAACTGCCACTGTTTGCCCTGGCACTGGACCCGCTCCAAGTTGGTGATGGCGCCGGCCGCCACGAGAGCCTGGCCCACATGCTCGCCCGTCTCCTGCCACCGGACGAGGGCCCGGGCCACATCCTCCTCGGTGGCTGAAGTGTCCTCCAGGACGATATCGATATAGGCCTGGACCTCGCTGGGTAGATCTTCGGGTATCGCGGGGGCTGGCTCGTCGTCGTTGTCGCCAGCGGGCTCCTCGGCGTCCTCCACGTCGGGCTCGGGCTCGGCGGGGGTGGTCGGTGCCGCGGGCTCGGGCGCGGGCGGCGTCTCCTCCACCGGCACCGCGGGAGCTACGGGATTGGGCACCTCGGAGCTGTCGTCATCATCATCTTCTTCTTCGCTGCCACGAAGCAGTCGCTCGACCTCGTCCTCGGCGGCGATGGCGGCGGTGACCTCCATGCCCGTCTCCTCGGCGATCTCGTCGATGGAGAACACGCCCAGGGGATTGGCGAGGGCCAAAGTGACCTTCACGCTGACAGGCACGGCCTTGTACTTCTGCTGGATCTCGCGAGGGATCAGAGCGAGAAGCTCGGGCGGCGGAGGGTTCTCCGTAAGGTCCACGTACGGCACGTCCATTTGGATAGCCATGCACTGGACGCGCTCGCTGGCGGAGACGGCGCCCATCATCTCGAGGACGGCTCCGAGGGACTCGCCCGTCTGGCTGGAGAGCTGGGCGGCTTTGTCGACCTGCTCCTGGGTGGCCCCAGTGTTCTCGAGGAAGATCTGGCGCGCGCGCTCGTCACTCATCGAGGATGCCTCCCGATCACACCCGATGCCAGGCCCAGCCGTGCCCCCGGTGGTCTGACCTGGCCCCTAGTGCTATCTTCTGTCTCTGGATCGTTAAACGTATTCCCTATCCCGCCGGTTCGAATCCAGGTTCAGTGGGAAAGGCCGACCCAAATTCAGCGAGGAGACGCCATGGACGGGCACGACGACCGACGATTGGATGTGCTCATCACCGCCGAGGAGCTGGCGGTCCGGGTGGCGGAGATGGCGAGGCAGACGGCCGAGGCCATCGAGTGCCGGGAGACCATAGCCGTCGTAGCGCTGAAGGGCGGGCTCATCTTCGCTAGCGACCTGGTGCGCCACCTGCCCGACCTCCGTGCCCTCGACTTCGTGCAGGCCCGCTCTTACGGGGCACAGACCGCTCCCAGTGGCGAGGTGCGGATCGTGCGGGACGTGGAGACACCCGTCGCGGGCAAGGACGTGCTGCTCATCGATGACATCCTCGACACGGGCAACACCTCGGCCACCCTCCTTGACCACCTGCGAGCCCAGGGTGCCCGTACCGTCGAGCTGGTGACTCTCCTCGACAAGCCGAGCCGGCGACAGGTGCCGGTAGAGCCATTGGCTGTGGGCTTCGAGGTGCCCGACGTCTTCGTGGTCGGGTATGGCATGGACTTCGCCGAGCGGTACCGCCACCTGCCCTACATCGCCTCATTGGAAGCCGGGGAGGACAGGGCGAAGACGTAGATGCCCGGCGGGGCTTCCTGGCGCGACCACGCCAGATAGCTGGCCTCCAGGTAGTCGAACCCCAGCCCCGCATATCGCGCCCGGGTACCGAGGGGCACCAGAACCACGTGGGTGACGCCATACTCTCGCACCACCTCGTCGATGGCCCAGGCGGCGTCGGAGGGCAGGTTCACTGTCGGCAGCTTGGAGTAGTAAGCCATCCGCCAGCAGTCCTGGGTCATCACCGTGGACCCCTCGGGCAGCCCGGTCGCGCACCACCGGGCCGCGCGCTTGGTGGCCTGCTGGACCGGATGGATGCGGTCGGCGGATCCCGATCGTCCGTCTTCGGAGACGCTGCGCACCAGCATGCCGGGCCCCGGTGCCGCGAGGGCGGCGCCCAGGGCGATGCCCGCCAAGATGCCCAGTATCCGAGCCCCAGCGTTGAGGTCCGGAGGCGCCCGCTGGACCAGGGTCTGGACCCCTAGGGTCGCCGCGCCC
>WJIW01000522.1 GCA_014730065.1 Armatimonadia bacterium
GTAGGTGGTCGCCCGGCCGCAGGTCCCGGGTCGACAGCGCCTTGCCGCGAGGGGTGGGCGCCGCCAGTGCCGTGGAGACGACGGGCTGAGTCACGGCTGGGGTCACTTCGGTGTGCCCGCCGACGAGCACCACCCCGGTCCCGCGGCACGCCTCTCCCACCTGCTCGAAGACGCTCAGCGCCGTCTCGGCCGTCGAGCCGGTCGGTAGGAGCAGCGTCAGCAGCATCCAGCGGGGCTCCACGCCCCGGGTGGCCACGTCGTTGGCGGCGATGTGAACGGCGTACCAGCCGAGCCGGTCGGTGGCGAAGGTGATGGGGTCGGACTTGAGCACCAGGCAGGGCTCAGATGTGGCCACCAGGGCCGCATCCTCGCCCAGACCCGGGCCGAGGATCACGTCTTCGGCCGTCGTCGGGCAGAGGTCCAAGCATCGCTCCAACAGCTCGGGATCGAGTTTGCCCGAAGGGAGTGGCTCAGCCATGGCGCCGCGCCTCCAGAAGCCAGGCGACCGCTGCGGGCGCGCTCGCGGCCACGTGGTGTGCGCCGGCCCGCCACAGGTCGGCCTCGGTGTTGTTTCCGGTAGGCACTCCGATGGCCAGCGCCTCGGCATCCAGCGCGGTGGTCATGTCCATGGGGTGGTCGCCGACCACGGCAGTGGGAAGGCCCGCGGCGTCCATCTCAGCCAGACACTGATGCACGTGGGCGGGATCGGGCTTCACCCGGTCGGCGTCGTCCCGAGCCACGAGGGCGTCGATGCGGTCGAGCAAGCCGTCATCGACGGTGAACACCGCCTTCCGGCAGTTCCGGGTGATCACGCCGACCCGCAGGCCCGCCCGGCGGAGGGCCTCCAGGGCCTCGGGCACGCCCTCGATCAGCTTGGCGTCCGCGGCGGCGGCGACCTCCACCTTCTCGATGGCCCGGGCGCACTCGTCGGCCAGCCGCTCGGGCTCATCCACCCGGAGCTGTGCCTCGGCCACCATCTCGAGCACGTACAGCCGCTCCAGCTCGGGATCGTCGAGGCCGTGGGCACGGATGGCCGTGACAACGTCTCGGGTCATGCGGCCGAAATCGATGGTCAGGTGGGCCAGCGTCCCGTCGAAGTCGAAGACTACGGCCCCCATGTCACTTGGCTGGATCGGTTCCATGTCGAGGCCTGGGCTTCCGCGAGCAGGCGACGGGGGCCTGCCGGGGAACTAACCCACGACTAATGGAGGTGCCCTATGGCGGAGCTTCAGGAACACCACAGCGGGCGGCGGATCCCCTACTCCGATGCCGAGCTGCTCGACTACGGTCCACCCGAAACGCTAACGGGGGAGCGGCTCAACCAGATCGCCTTCCCCCTAGGAGGGATCGGCACCGGATGTGTGTCCCTGAGCGGCCGGGGCGAGCTGATCGACTGGGAGATTTTCGGCCGGCCCAACAAAGGGTACCGGCCTTCGTACACCAGCCTGCTGCTCCAGATGCGTCCCCAGGGCGACGATCCTGCGCTGCGCGTGGTCGAGGGTGAGCTGGCGCCGCCCTACACGGGCCGGGGAATGCGGGACGGCAACTTCCGGGGCTCGGGCTTCGGCCCGCCGCGGGAGTTCCTGAGTGGGTTCCTCCGCTACCGCGAGTGCGGGTTCACGGGCGCCTTCCCCTTCGCCCGGGTCGACCTGCGCGACCCCGCCGTCCCGGTATCTGCGACCATCGAGGCGTGGAGCCCCTTCATCCCCTTGCAGATCGAGGACTCCTCCATCCCCGCGGCGGTGCTGGACGTGACGCTGGTGAACGAATCCGACGCTCCCATGGAGATCACCCTGGCCATGGGCCTCGAGAACATCGTGGGCTGGCCGGAGGAGGGAGGCTGCCGGACGGAGTGGCGGGATAGCGAGCACTGGCGCGGCCTGTCCATGTCGACCAGCCGGCACGATCCGGACTCGCCACGCTACGGCAGCCTGGCGCTCATGACCCCCCACAAGCAGGTGACCTACCAGACTCGCTTCGGCTCGGCCGAGTGGTTCGGGATCAGCGAGAGTCTGCTGTTCGATTTCGGCGAGACGGGCCGATTCGGTGGGCCCACTGAGCCGGCGGAATCGCCCGATGGCCAGGCCCACGTCGCCCACATGGGGCTCGTGGAGACGCTGGCGCCCGGGGAGCCGCGGCGCCTCACCTTCGTGCTGGGCTGGCTCACCCCCAACTTCGAGCACTACTGGGGCGGCGGGGAGGTGTGGAAGACCCACCATGGCCGGCTGTGGTGGTCCGCCGTGGAGGTGGCTTCATATGTGGTTCGCCACATCGAGCGGCTGCGGGACGGCACCCGAGCCTTCCGAGAGACCTTCGACGAGACCACCATGCCGCGCTATGTGCTCGATGCCGTCTCCAGCCAGATGTCCATCCTCAACTCTCCCACCGTGACGCGCCTGCCCGATGGCACCTTGTACGGCTTCGAGGGTTGTCACGCCACCTCGGGCTGCTGCTCGGGCTCATGCACCCACGTATGGAGCTACGCCCAGACCATGGCCTACCTGTTCCCCAGGCTCGAGCGCGGTATGCGGACGCAAGACTACGAGGTGAACCTCCGGGAGTCCGACGGCCACATGCAGTTCCGGCTGCCTCTGCCGCCGGGCGCCGAGGCGGATCACGAGTTCCATGCCGCCGCCGACGGCCAGATGGGTGGCGTGCTGCGCACGTACCGGGAGTGGCTTATCTCGGGCGACGACGAATGGCTGCGGGGCCTCTGGCCCAAGGTGCGGAAGGCCCTCGAGTACGCGTGGGTGGCGTGGGACCCGGGCCGCGTGGGGCTCCTGGAGGGCGTGCACCACAACACCCTGGACATCGAGTACCACGGCCCGGATACGGTCTGCGGGACGATGTACCTGGCGGCCCTCAGGGCCGGCGAGGAGATGGCGCGCCGCGTGGGTGACGACCATGCGGCCGATGAGTACCGCCGGGTCCGCGAGTCCGGCCGGAAGCTGACCGATGACCGGCTCTTCAACGGCGAGTACTACTTCCAGGAGATCCCACCGGGCGTGGACGCGGCTTACCAGTACGGCGAGGGCTGCATCTGCGATCAGGTGCTGGGGCAGTGGCATGCCCGGATACTCGGTCTGGGAGACATCCTCGACCCGATCAACGTCCGCAGCGCCCTCGCCGCCGTGTTCCGTCACAACTTCCGCGACGGCTTCCGCGATCATCACAACCCGCACCGGGTCTATGCCCTGAACGACGACAAGGGGCTGCTGATCTGCACATGGCCCCGAGGCCGCCGGCCGGAGCGTAGCCTGACTTACGCCTTCGAGTGTATGGTCGGCTTCGAATACCAGGTGGGGGCACACATGATCTATGAGGGTCTGCTGCGCGAAGGCCTGACGGTGTGCAAGGCGATCCGCGACCGCCACGACGGCGCGCGCCGCAACCCGTACGATGAGTTCGAGTGCGGCAGTCACTACGCCCGATCCATGTCGAACTACTCCTACCTGCTCGCGCTGTCGGGCTTCCGCTACTCGGCGGCCGAAGCCACGCTTCACCTCGACCCGAAGATTCGCGCCGGCGACTTCGCCTGCTTTTTCTCCGTGGAGTCGGGGTGGGGCGTGGTGCGGCATCGCTACGAGGAAGGCCGCCCAGTGCTCGCCGTAGAGGTGCGGGAGGGCAAGCTGCGGGTGGATCGGGCGTACGTGGGCGGCACGGAGCTGACGCCCGATGAGGCGGTGGCGGTCCCGACCCGACCGATCACGCTCACGGTGGAGGGGGCCTCGTAGGATTCCGGCGGGGTTGGTATGCCTGAGTGGCGCCCTGGGGGCTGGAGCTACTCCGACAGATCCCGATGAC
>WJIW01000523.1 GCA_014730065.1 Armatimonadia bacterium
GGACATGCAGGCGACGCTGGACGCCGCGGCCCTGGCTCAGATGAGCCGCCGGGGCCAGTTCACCAAGGGCATCGTGGACGGGCCCTTCGCTTTGGACAACGCCCTGTCCATGGAGGCGGCCAAGGGCAAGAAGCTCGAGGGCCCGGTGGCCGGGCAAGCGGACATCCTGCTCGTGCCCGACATCGAAGCCGGGAACATGCTCGCCAAGGCCCACGTTTACCTGGCGGGCGGAACGGTGGCGGGCGTCGTGGTCGGGGCTTCGGCGCCGGTCGTGCTTACGTCCCGGGCCGATTCAGCGAGATCAAAGCTCTGCTCTATCGCTCTCGCCGTCCATATGGCCAACATGAAGAGGCATATGAAGGTTAAGCTAGGGCGGGTGTACTTCTAGGAGGTGAGGTCCCATGCCGAAATCGCCACCGGTGGGTGAGAGCACGCCCGAGCTGGAGCACCTCGCATCGAGACGCTCCAAGGCTGGCCCCCTGCTCGCCCTCATCGGGATCCTGGCCATCGTCCTCGCCGCGGGCTACGGCTGGGCCAAGAATCACGCTGAGCTCATGTCGGGCGAGAAAGGACACTCGGTCAACTGCATGGAGTGTCACAGCGGGAGCGGCCCGGCCACGATGGGAGAGTAAGCCCACTCACGCCAGCCCGCCGAAGGCCGTGTCGGCGACCCCTTCCAGCGTGTCCGAGGACGCGGGCAGCTCGGTTCCGAGCCACTCCATGTCGGCGAACCGATGCAGCAGCGTCAGCGCGAGTAGCCGCGGGGGCAGACTCTCGTCGGGGCCGTAGCCGTACGAATCCAGCAGCCGGCGCATGAGCGGCACATCCAGGGCGAGGCAATCGAGATGCACGGCGACCCACTCGTAATCGCGGTGGCCGATCTCCACATCGCCGAGATCGATGATTCCCGTGACCCCCCAGCGTCCGGCCCTCTCGGCCACCATGATATGGTCGGCGGTGATGTCCGCGTGGATAACGGTAGGGACGAAGCTCTCGGCGAGGGCGGAACGCCAGGCCGCCAGGAACTCCGGCAGCTCATCCATGTAGGGTGCCATGGCCTGGCATGTCGAGTGCCGCTGAGGCGCGGCGGCGATCTGTCCATCGATGAAGCCCGGCCAGTAATCCGGATCGAGGGGAAGAGTGCTCGGCGGAGTCGGTCGCGGTAGGTCGTGGATGGCGCGGATGATAGCGCCCGCCGTCTCGGCGATGGCCTCCAGGTCGCGTCGGGGTATGTACTGCCTTACCTCGCCAAGGCTGTGTCCGGGGACGTGGGTCATGACCAGATACTCCCACCGCATGGTGCCGTGGAGCACGTCCCGGGCGATGAGCCGGGGCGCGGGGATCGCCGCGGCACTGCCGATGGCCGCCAGAATCTCCGCCTCCCGAGCCAGGTCGTCCATGTAGCGCGGCCAAGCGATCTTCACCCAGCACTCAGCGTTGACCCGGAAGACCGCATTGGAGCCCGGCAGGCCACCATCGACCGCACCGACGACACCCAGACCTTCCCGCCTCCAGATCTCCTCGATCAGCGGACGCCACACCTGGGCGTCGGTGAAGATGCTCGACCAGTGATCACGGACTAGATCCTCCGGCGGGCCCAGGCTATCCATCGACCGGCTCCAGGGCGATCTCATCGAACTCCGCCCTGGCCCCCCCGCGCACGCCGAGAATGATCCGGGCGCGGCGCGCACCCGGTGGCGGGGTGAAGGTCCCGCCGTGGGTGGTCCATGCGCGGGGTTGGTCGGTGCCGGTCCAGTCGTTGTCGTAGGCGATGTGCGCGCTCCAGCCGTCGAGCCAGTCGATGGTGACCTTGTAGTCCCCTTCGCCCTCGGGCATCCGGACTCGGGCCGCGAGTCGGTATGTGTAGGCATCGTCGACGGTCACAGTGCGGCTCGTAAGCTGCGCCTCGGGCACCCCGCCACCGGAGATGAGCCGAGCGAGGGTGACGCCGTTCTCCTCGACCACCTCGACGCGATCCGCCGGCTCCGGTGTCCAGCCCATCAGGCCGTTGTCGAAGTCTCCATTGGCAAGGCTGGCCACTGGCTCGGCGTGACTCTCGATGGCGTACGCTCCCACTATCTCGACGTGCGCGCCCGAGGGAGCGCGCACCGCGAGCCGGCCGGTGGCGCCGTCCCACGCCCAGCCAGTCTCAGCGCCCATGGAGGGGTCCTCGGGCAGGGCAGCTCCATCGGCGAGGACGGCGTCGGGCCGCGACACGAAGGAGACTAGCGCCGCCGTAGTCGGCTCGGGTACCGTGGCCAGCCGGAAGGCAAGGCCGTCCGGGTCGAGGTCGGTCTCGGCCAGAGACGAGACCAGGAGCGTCTTGCCGTCGATCTCGGTCCGCACGGTTCGGGGCCGCAGCGGCGCGCCCAGCTCGGCGAGGGTGTTCGCCGCCAGCAGGTGAGGCTCCAGACACCAGTGGTAGGTCTCCTCACCCCGCACGGGGCTATAGGAGTCGGGATAGTACCCCACATGGCCACAGGGGTCGTCTTCGGTCTTCTGCTGCTGCATTCCGCTGATGGTGATGCCCCGGGCCACCTCGAGCCATGGGAAAGAGTCGTCCACCTGGGCCAGCTCCCTGAGGGAGTCGGCGTACACCAAGCCCACCCACTGGACCGCGTTGCCGAACCAGAGATTGGTGTAGAAGGTGGCGCCGAACACCGAGATGGCGGCATAGGGCATGATCTCCCGGTGGGGCGCCTGCCACTGGTAGATGAAGGGCAGCCCCGATGAAGCCCAGTGGCGGGCGCGGTCCAGATACTCGGGATCGCCCGTGAGCCTGTACGCGTCCACGTTGGACTCCACCGCCATTGCGGCGGCTCGGAGGTTCGGCGCGTGGAGCGGCACCTCCCACGTCTCGCCCCCTGCGGGAACGTCGCTGAGACCGTTCAGCCGGTCCACCCCCGCGCGCCCCACTCGGGAGCCCACGGGATCGCCGAAGGTCCGGGCAGACTGAAGCAGGTGGCTGGTGGGTTCGGCGATCAAACCCACCTCCGTCGCTCCCGGGTCGCCGAGCCCCTCGGTGCGCTCGTCGGGACGGAACACCCACAGGCCCTCGCTTTCCGCCGTGGCCGCCAGATGCCGCGACCGGTCGAGGGATGCGTCGGCCACCAGGAGCGGGTTTCCGATCAGCAAGCCCAGGGGCGCGTAGCCGCTCGTCTCCCGGCCCTCCAGGGCCTGATCCAGTTGCTCGCGCAGCTCGCCGGCGTAGGGCGAATCGGGAAACATGGCGAGATAGCGCACCGCGAAGGCGGCCACGCGAGGATCGAAGTTCACGGGGCCGGTGTTCGTGTGCTCCCAGCCCCTGGCATCCGGGTGCCACGCATCGCGCACGGCGCGGGCACAGAGATGGGCGGCATCCTCGAAGGACCGGGGCAGATCGGGGAGAGGCGCCAGTCCGTGGCTGGCCACATGGCCCCGCACCGCCGCGGCCACGCCGCGAGCACCGCCCGCATCCCGGGTCAGCCGCAGGCTCGATGCCAGACTAACGGACTGACCCGCCGCGAGTGGAAGGGGTGTCTTCGCCGCGTCGGCGTTCTCGGGCATGAACTCGGGGATCGACGGGGCCATGAGCCCCATGAGGTGGTTCGTCATGCCATGGTAGGTGTTCGGGGAGGCGAAGATGGATGTCGGCGCGTGATGCTCGCCATCCCAGAGCTGCAAGGGATCCCACTCCAGGGAGAGGGACGTCCCCGCTTCGGCCACGCTCAGCATGGGAACGGTGACCTTGTACGGATGAACGCTGTAGCGGCGATGGTCGGGCGGAGCGACGCTTGTGGTGTCCGAGGACCGCTCGTCGTCCTCCACGTAGTCGAGGCCGGGGAAGAGGGCGGAGTCGCGGGACGGACTCTCTTCTCCATCGCCAACGAACACCATCGGGCCTCGCAGGGCCAGGAGACGAGCATCATCATCGGGGGTCGCCCGGGTCCATAGATCCAGCACGTCCTCCGGCGACTCGGCTCGGGCCGCCACCTGCCACTCGACGGTCCAGGTGGTACCCCCGCCGTCGACGATCTCCGCGCTCATCAGCAAGCCGTACCGGGTGGTCTGGCTCGATGAGGCCCAGACGAGATGGGACTCCGGCTCACCCTCGGGCCCTTCCACCACAAGCTCGGCCAGCCCCCGCAGGGTGGCCCGCCGCTCGCCTTCCACCCACACGATGGCGGGTCCCCACAGGTCGCCCACGCGGTACGTGGTCAGCGACAGGTCTCCATCGCTGACCTCCAAGCCCCCGTCGGCCTCATGCCATCCGTCGGGGACGATGACCACGAAGGCCTCGCGTGACGCCCTTCGGCCCTCGGCAACGACGGCGAGCCCGGCCACGAGCCATCCCTGTTCGCTGGGCTGGATGCGCCACTCCACGTCGACGGCCTCGCCGGCGGCGATCGAGTCCGGCGGCCCCGTGGCGTCCACGATCTCGATGCCCGCGGGCAGGCTCAGCTCCAGCCGGAAGTCCGTCAGCGGCAGGCCTCCTCGGTTGGCGAGGGTGGCCCGTAGGGCCAGATCGCCCGAGCCTTCGTGAACCGCCCGAGTCGGCCCGAAGGCATCGATCTGGGGGATGGGACCGAGCAGGGAAAGCGAAACGTCATCGAAGGCGTACGCCGCGCCCGACGTGACGCCAAGTAGGACCATCGCCGAGGCCGCATTCTCGGGGGCCTGGAACGCCCCGCCGTGGAGTACGTACTCGGTGTTCGTGCCGCTGCCCTTCCAGTCGTTGGCATAGGCGATGTGACGGCCGTCCTGGTCCAGCCAGTCCAGTGTGACCTTGTAGCCGCTTCCGCCGCCGACCCAGCGGCTGCGCGCGGTCAGGAGGTACGTCGCGCCGCCGACCACGGGCACGGCGCGGTGGCGGATGCCGACCTCGGACTGGGAGCTCCGGGCGTCGATCAGGAAGGCCGCCCGGCCCTCGAAGACCTGGTCGGTCACGATGGTCGAATCCCC
>WJIW01000524.1 GCA_014730065.1 Armatimonadia bacterium
CCACATACTAGGGGCGACCCAGCAGCGGCCGTTCCAGATGGCCCTGGCGGAGCTGGTTGCTGAGGGAGGTTTCGATGTCTTCGTCGACTGTCAGGCCGAGCATGTGCTGGGCGCGCTCAGGCTGGCGGGTTACGAGGGGGGGTATGTAGTGGAGTGCCACGGCTGGATGCCACCTCTGCGCCAGATGGACTACAGGCATGTGGACGTCTTCATCGCTCCCTCGGAGCATGTGGCGAGAGAGTGCGCCCGCGCCGAGATCGGCATGACTCCTCGGGTCATCGCCAACGGGGTCGACCTACCCGTGCCGCCCGATGGGCACGGTCAGCTAGAGGTGCCCGCCGACCTGACGTCGGTCCCGACGGGGCAGCGGCTCGTCGCGCTGATCGGACGGATGAGCGCGGAGAAGAACGTATCCCTGTTCGGAGACGTCTGCCGTGAACTCGCTTCCCGGGGCCTGCCGGTCCTTCCCCTGCTGGTCGGCGGCGCTGGTGGACAGATCTCGCCCGGTCCGTCCGTACCGCAAGCCACCACTGCCGTGGGCCGCGCCGCCGCGGAGCTGGGAGGCCTATGGTATCCCCAGGTCGCGCCGCGGCTCATGTCCTCGGTGTACCGTGCCATAGCCAAGACCCGGGGAGTGGTGACCGTAGTCTCCGAGGAGGCCTTTGGGATGACGGCTCTCGAGGCCATGGCGCATGGAGTGCCGGTCGTCTGCACCGACCAGGGCGCGGTACCGTGGGTCATCGGTGACGAGGGTGAGCCGGGGCATGGCCAGCCCGCGGGTCGCTGCGCGAAGGGGGCGGCCGCTGAGATCGCCTCGGCCATTGGTGACTTGCTGTCCGATGATGCTGCCTACGACCGATGTGCAGCCGCGGGCCAGGAGCGTGCCAGAGATCAGTTCGAGCTAGGCGCCATCAGCGCCACCCACGCGGATATCTACCGCGAACTGGCGGCCAGGAACCGGATGGGGTGCGCGGCCGTGGTGACGCCCCGCTGCTGGTGCGACTGCTCCGTGGCTGGGCCCGAGTGGGGATGGGTGCGGAGGATCTGTCAAGCCGGAGTGCCGCCGTTGGTGGTCCACGCCGGCGACTACGATGCGACCATCCCGCCCGACACGACCACGGGCGAGCACGCGGTGCAGGTGCGATCAGCGGGCGGACTGGGGCTGCGCGAGCGGCCAAAATGGCTCGAGGACCCCGTACTCGCTGGCGGCCGCCTCCGCTTCGAGTTGAGGGGGGTGGCTCTGCGGGCTGTCGTGGCGCTGACCGCTAACCCTCTCTACGACCCTCTGCTGAGTTGGGCGGCCGAGCAAGGGGCGGCTCTCTGGCTCGATGCGGAGCCCTACATGTCGGCGCATGAGGATCCCGCCGGCGAGTCAGCTCTATGGGGCAACGGGTTCGGCCAGGCCGGGTTGTCCAGGGCCGACCCGAAGGAGATGCGGGCCGCGGCCGATGCCGACGCCTCTGGTGGCGCGGCTTTTCGCGATCGAGCCCAGGGGTACGCCCAGTTCCTGGCCGAGCTGAGAGGCGAGGCGGCCGCGCTCTGAGTCGCCCCGCTCCGGGCCTCGCCCGGACCAATGCCGAAGGGAGATGCAGCATGCAGCCTGATACCCAGGTCGAGCGCGGAGGGGCCGTCTTCGACGCGAGCACGGGCGAGGCCAGCTTGGCGCTGCTGGACGCCCAAGGGGTTCAGTCCATGCCCGTGCGTGACGTGACGGTGGCCGGCCGGGACTGTGCCAGCACCGACGGGGCCTCGGCGAACTACTACCTCGCCTTCGTGACGCCGGAGGCCTTTGTGCCCAAAGGCTGTGACGCCATCAGGTTCCGCGTAGACTACCTCGACAACGGAGCGGGTCCGGTGGTTCTTCAGCACCAGTCGGCTTACCGATGCACCCCCGATGGGTTCAACTACCGCGCCGGGGGAGTGGTGGTCAGGAGGGACTCGGGCGAGTGGCGGACCGCAGAGTGGACCGTTACCGACCCGCTCTTTAGCGACCTAGAAGCGGGCTTGCGCTTCCGCCTGACCGGCATGGAGTGGGAGCGGCCGGACCGGAGTCTCTACGTATCGCGGGTGGTGGCCGTCCCCGAGCGGCTTGTCGTCGCGGCTTCCCCTTCCGTACTCCGAACCGGGGGCGAAGGCCTCCTGAAACTCCGGTGGCAGGGCGGCCCCGAGGGTCCGCTTCCCGATGGTACCGTCGTGAGCCTGGAGTGTGATGGGGCTACTCTGCCCAATACCGCCACCTTCCAGGCTAGTGAGGCTGCGGTGCCCATGTCGGCAGGCGCCGACCCGGGGATCGTGGACCTGCGCTTGCAGATCGGCGATCGGACGTATCAGCGGTCCCCGTGCTGCGTGGTCGCCGGCACGGGGGCCCCCCGGCCTCAGACGGTCAGCCGGACGCCGGACGAGCTGAAGGCGGTGGCACGACTCATTCGCGGACCGGTCAAGGGGTTCCAGGCGCTGGTACAGGAAGAGGACGGGGAGAGCGTCCTGGAGCTGCAGTTCCAGCTCGAGGGCCGGGTCATGGACGGACCCCAGAGTCTGGATGTGGAGCTTCCGGTCTCGATCCCGGGCCACATGCTACGGCTGCGCATGGACGCCGAGGCCTCAGCGGACCTGTCGCGGATGTTCCTCTACACGCGAGACGGTACGGGCGAGGTGTTCCAGTACACCATCTGGCCTGACTCGGTGCCGGCTGGCCGCCATGAGCTGGAGGTCGATGCGCTGGGGCTGCTGTATCCGTCGGTCCGCGGCGACGGCGACCGTCTGCCAGATCCGCCGGTGTCAGTTGGGTGGCTCGCCCTCACCTTCGACGCGGGTTGTCAGGAGGCCGCCCTCCGGATCTACGGGCTTGAGATGGACGTGGTAGCCTAAGGACGATCAGCGATCCCGGCGGCGCGGCCGGTGCTGCGGAGGCGCCGGCACCCACTGGGCTCTAGCCCCCCGACGTTGACGCGAAGCCCGGGCCGGGGGGCTGGGGGGTCTGGTCCCTGGTGCCGGCCATCTGGCTGTGCGCAGCCCACGGTTAGGACCTCGGCAGACGTTAGAAGCACAGCAAGCAGTCGGTGCATCATACCATCTCACCTCTGGCGCGTTGCGCGGGCACTCGCGACCGATCACGGGCAGACTAGGGCGCGCCGATAACAGTGCCCGGAGTCGGTCTTGTATCGCTCGGTCTCCAGCATGACCCACCGGCCTGCCGAGCAGTTGACCACGGATCTCCCCGCTGCATTCGTGCCATGACGGAGCATCCAGTTCCGGGGTGCCGGACCCAGGGGTGGACCGATGCTACTCGCCCATCTGCCCGCCTACCTGCGCCCGCCTCAGAAGCCCATCAGCCTATGGCACGCGTGCCCACCTCGATCTGCCCATGGGTCCCGCGGTCGGCAATCGTGCCGTGTCCGGGCGGCGCACTCAACCTACCCATGACGAGGTACCGAGCCGATGAGTCGTACTCGCGAAGACGCAGACGATAGACAGGCTCCTCGTCGCGCCAGCCGGTGAAGCCCCTGTGCATATCCCAGTCGAGGCACACCGGTCCGCCCCGCTCATCCCGCCAGAGCGACGTCTCCGCGACGTAGACCCCGAGCTCCCCTCCAGTCCAGCGCCAGCGAACGTGCACCGGTCCCCTGCACGAGACGAGCTCGGTGATGTCCTGCCACTTCGAGATGACGGGCGGCTGGTCGACGAAATCCTCGGTTGCCCAGTGTCCGGCCACGACCCACTCGATACCCTCAAGACGGTTCTCGGCGTGCTCCCGCCAGGCGGGAACGATCCGCTCGAAGGCCGCCTGTGACGCCCCGGCCCAGAGCAGTCCTGCGAGATGATCCTCGAGCGAGTAGGCCTCGAGTCCCTCTGCCAGATGGGCCTCGAGATCGGCTAGCGCCTCCTCGACGGTCCGCCGCAGCTCCAAGTCACCGGGAGCCGCCTCAGCAGGGATGGTCGCCGCCAGCCTGCTGAGCCGCGCCAGCATCCCCTGCTCCCACTGCGGTTGCTCGATCATGGTCCGCAGATCGCGCAAACGCGCCCCGACGGGATCGGCGGTCTCATCGATGGTGGGCAGGCATGAAACAGCTTCGCCGAGCTCGCGCACGCGCCGCACGTGTGTGCTGTGCATCGTCTCGGGAGCGGTCTTCGGGGGTCGCTGCGGCCAGTTCGCCCAATGGTCGTTCGGTAGGCCCTCCCCGGGAACAAGAGCCGTGCTGGACCCGTAGCGCAGATCGTCGAACGCACGGTCCACACCGCGGCACGCCTCGAGGGCGCTGTTCGCATGCTCGCCATAGGTGAGGGAGAAGTGCTCGTCCACGAGAGTGTCCACATCCGTCTCCACGTCCCAGCACTTCCGTGCGATGGCGTACGCGTTGAGGGCCCGGGTGCGGATGCCATCGAAGGCGAGCGGGAAGTCGAAGCCCTCGATTCCGAGCTCGTGCACGAAGCGCATATCGTCGTCGACAACCTCGAGCGGAAGCAGGTGTGGACCAAGCCACAGGCCGCGCATCAGCTTGCAGTGGTAGAGCACCCGGGATTCGCCACCCGCCGACCGACAGATCTCGATCCACCGCTCGAAGGCGTGCATGTAGTCGGGCCTTTCGGGCATGGTGCGCGGATCGCGCAGCGGGTAGGCGAAGTCTCGCCCCCAACACGCGACATCCACGTCGACCATCGGGTGCGGCACCGTCCGCTCCGGTGGCTCCCGGTGGTTGGCGTAGGCTAGATGGATGACACGCGCGTCCGGGCGGTCTCGCTCAAGGGCCTCCGCCACGGCATTGGTCAGGCCGAGGTACCGGTCGGCGATGGGGATCTCGCGACAGGTGGCGCACTGACACCAGCCGGCGACATCGTTGGGTGCCGGGTAGAACACCGAGATCTCCGGGTTCTCGGCGGCGAAGGCGAGCAGGTTCTCCGTGTAGGTGGCAACGGCGCCCTTGTTGGTGGTGCAGAACTGCGCTTGTCCGCCCTTGGGCATCTGGAAGCCGCCCAATCGCTGGCCGTCGATCTCGCAGTACCACTCCGGGTGGTCCGCCGCATAGCGGGCTGGGCTGAGGAAGAGGGCGTAGCTCCCGTGCTCGCCTATTCCGAGGCGGAGGCCCCGCCGGGCGATCTCAGGGATGAGCGTCTCCCGCCACCGCTCCCAGCGTCTCTCGTTATGCGCCAGGTAGAAGTTCAGCAGGAAGCAGTCCATCCCGAGCTTCGCCCACCAGTCCACCTGGGCGATGATCCGGTCGTCGATCCCCTCCACGTCGGGTCGGAAGTCCCGGAACTCACGCATTCGGAACGCGAAATCCGGGTCCTCGGTCGCCGCAGATGGCGTCCCCAGCAAGCGCTCCAGCGCGTCCGCCTTGTCCGCGGGCACGATCTGGTCGCCTCCGTAAGGGCCGTACCAGCGGCAGCCGAGATGGGTGTGCAGGAAGCCATACACCGCGAACAGCAGACCACGCGGAGATCCCCCCGACAGCACCGCCGTACCGTCACCAGTACGGACTGTGTAGGCGTCGTCGCCGGAGGGTGGCGCCGGGTTGGGTGGCTCACGATCGCGTGCGTCCACATCACGGAGCACGATCGAGTTGGGCTCCGGAAGCCGGGCGCCCCGCACCTCCGTCGCCCGACCGGTCGCAGTGACAACGTACCGCGCCAGCTCGTGGGCGGCAAACGCGACTGTCTCGCTCGCTGCACGCGATCGCAGTACCTCTAGTCGACGCATGATTGGGCTCCCCTAGTGCAGTGATGGCAGGCTCAGAACTCCCCCGGGCTTCCGCGTGCAGACGAGCATTCCTGCGCGCCGCACCGTACTCCCCGAACTGGGTATTCCGTCTCGGCACGAGTGCAGGGGGCTGGAATGCCGTGTCCGGAATATGCAGCGGGCGGGCGCGTAACGTCGGGGACGTTTGCTGTGTCTGTTGCGGGTACAAGGGCGACGGCCGGTCAGTCTGAACAGGGGGCGGATCGTGTTCACGACGCGTGATGTGCTTATCCTGCTCCTCGGGGCTGCGCTCGGGCTCGTGTACCTGACAATCCTAGCGGTCTTCTGCGCCACGACCATGCATGGGGGATGGACGTGAGGCGTCGAAGTCAGCGCTTCGGGGCGGCAGTGATGCGGGTGGATACGGGCCGGGGGTCCGAGTGCATGTGCGAGTGGCGCATGCGGCGACCGCGGGCTTGGCAGCCGCAGCGCCGTGCCAGTGGACAGGGGAGGTGGGCATGCAGGTGTTCGTGTATCTCATCTTCATATCGCTCCCAGTCTACGCGTTTGTGAAGGCTGTACGGTGGTTACGCGACGGCACCGTCGACGACAAGTGGCTCAGCAGACTTGACGGCTCTGCGGCCAAATGTGTCGCCGTGACGGTGATGGTGCTGGCCGCGGTGGTGGAGATCATGGCGCTGCTCGCTCTGTACTACCTCATCGTGTACCAGGTGATCACGTGGTAGCGGGGCGATGGCGGCATGCGCAGAGGAGAGACCCGCATGTCCGACTCTAACCTACGATCACTGGACCCGATCCGGGGACAACGGAGACGAGCCGCCGAGGCCTTCTGGATGTCGGCGGCGATGGTCGTGGGAGGCACGGTGGTCGGGATCTCGCTCCTGGTTCGATCTCGCGAGCCGTCGGTGCTGACTGTTGCCGTCGCATCGGTGCTCTTGGTCGATGCCATCCTCGCGGCGGCAGTGGGGCTCCTCATGGGGAGGCGGTGGCTGTGCATGGGACGAGTCATCACCGCCGCGCAGAAAGGCTGCGCCAAGCGGCTCCTCGTGGGCCTACACCATCTGGCGCAGCTCGAAGCCGCTTACAGCCGCTGGGGCTTCGTGGGGTGGGGCGCGAACGATGCCCTCCATAGCGTGGCGGACGCGTGCGCGTCTTGCCAACTGCCAGAGTCGGCCGCGGTCGAGGGGGCAATAAGGGCAGCGAGCTTCCCGGAAGGGGTACTCATCCTACGGCGAGAGGGTCGCGTCCAGGCTGAGCGCGAACTCAAGCACCTTGTCGGGCAGACCGAGTATGCGATGGCCATCCTCGATGAGGGCCGGGTGTAGTGCCGGACACGGTGCGTTGGCTGGAGAAATGGCGGCGAGGCGCGCGGCACTGCTGGGTGGTGCAGCCGTGGGCCGCCTGCGCTTTGATCGGTTTGAGGGGTGCGCCGCTTGCCATGTCTGATCAAGGTGCCCGTGGTGGGGCAGCCCATGCTCACCAGGACACAGAGGACCTCGGCTGCCGGGCCGCCTTCTACCAAGTCCCCATGCTGTTGCTGGGCGGGGCGATGGGAGCCGTGGGCGGGGCGGGCGCCGCGTATCTCGTTCTTTGCGCCGCCTGGTCCACTGGAGACCGCTACGTCGACGCCGTGGTCACCGGGGCGTTCAGTGCAGGCTGTGCAGCCCCCATCGGGTTCGCACTCGGCGTGTGGATTGCCAGCCGCTGGCTCGCCCGGCGCCGTGACCGACACCGGCTACGACGCCGCCAGCCGGACGACGAGCATTTTCAGCCGGGCGAGCAACATGGACGCCCTGTCGTGGGTCCATTACCAGTACAACGACGCCTGGCACTGCCCGATCCCCGGCCTCCCGCTCGATGTCACGGAGAGCTTGGTGGGTTGATGGTGGACCGCACGTCACAGAGAACCGGACAGGCTGCCGTGGCGAGGCCAGCAGGCCCGGGCGCGGCACCAGCGATCCCCTCCCCTCGCAGCGACGTGTGAGGGCGTAGCGTCGTAGACGCGAAGCCCCAAGCGAGGCGGAGGGTTGGCGAGGGGAGTATCCGGTTGGGTCCCCTCGATCGTACGTCCTCCGGCCGCGCCCACAGGAAGTCTCGCAGGTGCCGGCTGGCTCGGGGCCGCACTACTATGGACGCGGACTTGTGAACCAAATCGGTGGATAGAGACGAAGGGGTCATCTGCACATGCGCGCTGGAATGTACCTGCTCATGCTCCTGGCTGCTACGGTGACGCAGGCCCAAGATGCGCCCGGCCCGGCCGGGGTGACGGGATCGGTTAGTGGCCCCGAAGGGCCCGTTGCTGGGGCTCGGATCCTGCTTTGCCAGCCCGATGCGCCGGACCTGGAGGCGATCAGCGACGACGATGGTGAGTTCGTACTCCCGGGCGAGTGTCCGCCCCATGGCGTGCTGTTCGTCCACGCCGAGGGGTACTCCACCGGCTGGGCGGCCTGCCGACCGGGCGAGGTGGTCGAGACGGTTCTAGAGCCAGCCCCCATTCCCGGCTTCGGCACTCCCCAGCCAACGACCGAGGGGGCTGGGGTCTCCCCGAGCCTATTGGCCGAGGCCCTCGAGCCGCTCGCGCGAGAGCTGCTGGACCTCATGCCCGACCGAACCTGGCGGGCCCCGGAGGGCCGGACCGCCTGGGAGGCGATTGCGGTTCTCGGCGCCGCCGATCCGGACCTCGCCGAGGACCTGCTCTCGGAGGCGGGGATGGATGTCTCGGACACGGTGCGAGGGCGGATCTACGGCTGCTGGGCCGCCCGCCGGCTCGCGCCGGATACGCAAGTCGACGTCACCCCCGCGCTTCTCCAGGGGATCGAGCCCGCCGCCATGGCTCCCCACGACATCCTGCGCCTTGGGTGGGACGCCTACCCGGACAACCCCGACCTGACCCAGCACTGCGCGGACGAGATGGTTCGGCGCGCGGATGCCATGTCCGGAGTACGCGCCACCGAGCGACGCTGCCAGGGTACCGTGCTGCTCGCGTTGCTGGGTGATGATCGGGCGGGCCAACAGTTCGAGAAGGTCCAGGCGGATCTGGCGGCCCTCACACCAGAGCAGTGCTCGGAGGCGCTCGCTTCAAGCATCGGGCTCATCGCCCTGCTCAGCGCCGATGTCGCCCAGGAGCTCATGGACGCCGATCCTCACAAGGGCGACGACTGCCACTGGGCGGAGGCTATGGCCCGGTCCATCGCCACGTATGACCCTGATCTCGCTGTGTCCATCCTGGAGGAGTGCACGGGGGGACTGACGGGCCAGCGCGCCGCCGGTATCGTGGGTCTCTTCCCGGAGGAGCACAGGGAGCGCGCAATCGAGATCGCCCGGGGGATCGACGAACCCACGGCTCGGGCCCTCGCCCTCGCCCGGCTCAGCTACGCCGCCTCCGGACAGGTCAGGCGCGACCTATATCGGGAGGCCGTGACCCAAGCGCTAGCTCATCGACGGTCCATCTACGATGCGCGCACGCTGGCGGGTCTGGCGGTACTGGGCCGGCGGATCGGGTACCAGGACACCTCCACCCTGGCCATCGCCGCAGCGCAGATCCTGTGCCGCGATCTCAGCCTGGTATACGGAATGCCACTCACAACCTTGGAGTGTCTCGCCATGGCCGAACCGGACCTCGCCGCAGCGATCGTCGAGATGGCACGTGACCTGGCGGCCGAGGGTGAGGGCAGAGGGGCGCGCATCATGCGCTACCAGACCTACCGACTCCTGCCCGTCGCGGCCGGAGTCCGCCCCGGCTGGGAGGGCGAGATCCTGATGGAGTGGCAGGAGCTGTACCCCGCGAACGTCCAAGTGCCGCTGCGCTACGCCGGCAACAGTCTGGTGGACCGGTACCTCCTGCCCGCCGAGGAGCGTGAGGACCGGGCCATGGAGGGCAAGGTTGCCGAGGGCATTGTGCCTGTGGTCATCACCCGGCAGCAGCGTTAGGCTGACGGGTGGCCGCTTGGACCCCCACCTGTAGCCCGAAGGGGCGTCCGTCGAAGGGGAGTGGGATCTGTGAGCCAAGCGCCCCCCGCTGGTCCGCAGTGGCGCCGCCTGCTGATGGCTGGGGCCGCGCTGGGCATCCTGCTTGCCTTGGTTCTCTGTTGCTCGGTTGTTGCATACGTGGGCGGCAACCTGACCGGCGACACGTTCTACTTGCCCCACCGTGCATTCCATATCCGCATGGCCGAGGCGTGCGCCGTCGACCCGCGGGACCTGCGCGCGCATAAGGAACGGCTGGGCAGCGGCACGCTTCTGACTCCGGGGACTACCAGACACGAGTCGCATGTCACTGCCACGGTTGGCGAACCCGACTTGGTGGTCGACGATGCGTCTTTCCTGGCTGATGAGATGGCGCTGCCCGGCAATACGTCGCGAGTTCGTGTGTACCGCGAGGGTGCAGCGCTCGCATACGTCCTGACGGATGGAGCCGGCGTGGTAACGGGGCTGCTCGTGTACGATGTTGCGCACTTCGAGTAGCCACCGGTCGCCGCACGGTTCGGCAGCTCCCCAACGGCGCGGTCACCTACACCGG
>WJIW01000525.1 GCA_014730065.1 Armatimonadia bacterium
CGGTACGACGGTCGGGGTCCATGACGAAGCCCTCGTGATCTCGGGTTCTGGCTTTGGGGAAGGCGTCGATGAAGGCGTCCCCCCACAGGTAGCCGCCCTCGTCGTGATAGCTGACCATGTGCGTGAACCGCTTCCTGCGCATCCAGTCGATCATATGCCGCCACTCGCCCTCACCCCAGAGCCGGCAGCAGTACCGCCAGGGCCCAGCGAAGAAGGGATGGGTCAGGAAAAGCCGGTGGTCCATGGCTGGCTTGGTCCGGAGCTTCATTGCCTGGGGCTTCCAGGTTCGCAGGTCGGGGATCTGGTCGCCGACGAGGAAGAAGCCGAATCCCAGGACGCGCTCGAGGAGCAGGTAGGCGGCGTGGCATGCCGCCCGGGGAGACCCACCGGCGGCCACGGCGACTGGGGTATCGCGGCCGGGCACGACCTGGATGAGCACCTCGTCGGTGTCGAGCCTCTGGGCCTCGGTGGCGATGCCTTCCTGGGCGAGGTCGCGCAGGAGGCTGGCCGAATCCCACCGGCCTAGGATGAGCTGAACCTGCTGCCGGTCCTTGGGCGGTCGCTCGCCTCGGGCCTGAGCGATCAGATCGGCCACATCGCCGAAGGCCGTCTCCTCCATCCGGGTGACCGAATCGGGCAATTGGGTTCTCATGCGCGCCTCCTCGCTTGGATGCCGGACTCGCATCTGGGTTTCCCCGTCCATGGCGTAATGCCCTATGAGAGGCGGGGCACCTTCACGCTGATGGGTCGGGCCCCCCGACCCCGAGGGCCAAGGTGTATAATCCGGTCCCGGTGCCGCCGATGGCGGCCGAGCTCGCAGGTAACTGCATGCGGAGGTGATCGGCGTGGCGTCCGAATCCTCGGGCGGAACGGACACGCTGGAGCGACCCGAATCGGGGCACGATGAGACCACCCAGGCCGCGACGAGCGGCGCGAACGATGTGGTCATCGCGTGTCGGGGACTAACGAAGCGATACCGGGTAGCCCTGGGGTACGAGATCGAGGCTCTCTCCGAACTGGACCTGGAAGTACGGCGGGGTGAGATCTTCGCCATTGTGGGTCCCAACGGCAGCGGCAAGACGACGACCCTGAAGCTGCTCTTGGGGCTGATCTTCCCCAGCGAGGGCGAGGCCTTCCTCCTGGGCGAGCCACCCCGGAGCCGGCGGGCCAAGCGGCGCATCGGATTCGTGCCCGAAGGCCCCTTCTTCTACCAGCACATGAGCGGCGAGGAGGTCGTGCGGTTCTACGGCCGCCTCTGCGGTCTCCGCGGCCGGGACCTGAGGGACCGGACCGAGGAGCTGCTCAAGCTGGTGGGTATGTCCAAGCGCCGCGATGTAGTCATGGCTCAGTGCTCCAAGGGCATGGTGCAGCGCATCGGCCTGGCGGCGGCCCTGGTCAACGACCCCGATGTGGTCTTGATGGATGAGCCCACCTCGGGCCTGGACCCCATCGGCGCCCACGAGATCAAGGAGCTGACCGTCCGGCTGAAGGAAGCGGGCAAGACGGTCCTGCTCTGCTCCCACCTGCTGGAGCAGGTGGAGGAGGTCTGTGACCGCATCGCCATCCTCCACCGGGGGAACCGGCTGGCCTACGGACCCATCGACGAGATCCTACAGGTCACCGACCTCACGGAGCTGGTGGCCATGGACGTCAGCCCCGACGCCGAGAGCAAGCTGGAGGCGATGTCGCGGGAGACTCGCCGGCAGGCCGGCGAGATCCACTGCACGCTGAAAGCCGACGTGGAGCCCTTCGACGCCTTGGATGTGGTCCGTGGCGGCGGCGGCGAGCTTCTGCGCTTCGGGCGGGTACGGGAATCCCTCGAGGATGCCTTCATCCGTGCCGTTATGGCCACATCCGAGGACGGCGGGCCGGTCTCCACCGACGCGGCCGAAGCTGGTGCGAAGCCAAGCGACGACGGTGAGGACAAGGGCGCCGATGAGCAAGATCAGGCATCCGAAGGGGGTGAGGAGGAGTGAAGGAGATCCTGACCATTGGCTATGCCACCTTCGGTGAGGCCATCCGGCGGCGGATCCTGGTGATCTTCCTCCTGTTCGCCATCGTCTCCATCGTGGGGTCGCAGGTCTTCAAGGCCTTCTCGCCGGGCGAGGAGGAGAAGTTCGTTATCGACATGGGCCTGAACTCGATCAAGTGGTTCTCGCTCCTGATCGCCATCCTGCTAGGCGCGGTCATGATCCCCCAGGAGATCGAGCGCAAGACGCTCCATACGGTTCTCGCCAAGCCCGTTGGCCGGGGCCAGTTCATCTTGGGCAAGTTCGTTGGCACCTGCATGGCGGTGCTGTTCAACGCCGCCCTCATGGCCATCGCCTTCTTCGTCGTCTACATCATCCAGCAGCAGGGACAGTTCGACACCGCGCTGCTGGTCCAGTTCGGCCTGACGTGTATGGAGCTGGTTCTCTTCATCTCCATAATCGTGTTTCTCTCTACATTCTCCAGCACGGTATTCGTGCTGGTAGTCTCCTTCTGTGTGCTGGTGCTTGGAAGCACCGCCACATTCTGGAAGAACATCCCCGCGGAGAACGAGATCAGCGGGCTGGTGTTCCTGGGCGTGAGCACGCTGGCACCCAACTTCGAGATCTTCGACCTATCGCGAGTGATCCTTACCGAAGCCACCATTCAGCCGGACATGATCATGTACCCGATCGGCTATGGCTTCATGTACACGGCCATCATGCTGCTCCTGTCCTTCGTTGTCTTCAACGAGCGGCAGTTCTAGCTGGGCCGAGAGAGGTAGCGCTGCTTTGCGACTATTCAACAGACGCCCCATTCGAATCTCACTGAGCATCCTGGCCTCCATTGTGCTGGTGGCCGCGCTGACCCAGGTGGGGCGGTTCGGTCACCAGGTTCAACTCTGGCGCGTGGAGGCGGGCGTAGCCCAGCCATCGATGGCGACCTCCATCAAGGACGTGCCTCTGGAGGAGCTCACGGGGATCGTGCTGGGAGCCCTGTTCGCGGGCTTCCGCTCCCAGGCAGCCAATTTCTGCTGGTGGAAGTCGCAGCAGTACTGGGAGGAAGAGGGCAAGTGGCCTCGGGTTCTGCCCATGATGAAAGCGGCCTGCGCCCTGGACCCGTACTTCCCCGAGTTCTGGGAGGTAACGGGCTGGCACGAGGCCTACAACCTGGCCGCCGAGTACGAGACCCGGCATCTGCCCCAGGACGAGTACATCAAGATGGGGCTGGAGACGCTGGAGACGGGCCTGCGGTACAACCCCAAGGCCATCCAGCTCTACGAGCAGGTGGGCTGGACGTACCGGGACAAGCTCGGCGACCCCGCGACGGCCCTGAAGTACTCCCGGCAAGCCGCGACGGTCTATCACGTCAGGGCGGGCATCACCAAGCAGACCCCCCTAATCCAGCCCCGGTTCATTGCTCACATGTACGAGGAGCTTGGCAAGCCCGAGGATGCGCTTCTCCAGTACCAGGAGATCATGCAGGACTACCCCGCCGATAGTGTGGGCATCGGCGCGAGCCTGACGATCCGTGACCGGTACCTCCAGGCTTTCAGGGCCAAGCAGGCCTCGGAGTATGACTCGGCGGCCTCGCTGCTACAGCGGCATCTGGAACACGATCCGGGCGACAAGCTGGCCCTGCACATGCTGGCCCAGACCAAGGAGGCCGAGGGGGACACCTACGGCGCCCTGGCGGCATGGGAGGCCGCGGCATCGGTCTGGAAGGACACCTACGCCCAGCAGAACTACGTCCGCATGCTGAGGGAGATCAACCGCCGAGACACCCAGCTCCGTAGCATGCCTTTCTTCGACATGGTCATCTCCCGCAAGGTGGCCGACTTCCTGCTCCAGCCCCAGCAGACGGCCACGGGCGTCATGCCGCGAGGCCAAGGCGTCAGCCTCTACAAGAAGGCACCGGGGGCGGAGACGCCTAGCCCCCTGGGGGCTAAGGACCCGGTGAACGTGGGCGATGAGATCCATGCCCGGCCCTTCCAGATGCGGGACTTGTCGGGCTGCGAAGCCCGGTTCTACCTGCACGGACGAGAGGTCGGACGCGCCACCACTGCCCCCTTCACCTTCGTGTACACCGAGGACATGCGGCCGGGCGCCGGCAACGCGAGCACCGTGGAGCTGCTGCTCAAGGTGGAGTTCTTCGTCC
>WJIW01000526.1 GCA_014730065.1 Armatimonadia bacterium
GAGTCGGCCTCGCGCCAGAAGGCGCAGAAGCGGCAGCGCGACCCGCATACGTTGGTGTAGTTGATGTTCCGGTCGACCACGTAGGTGACCACAGGGTCGGGGTGGAGCCGGAAGCGCATGCGGTCGGCGGCCTCGGCCAGGGCCAGCAGAGCGCCCGACCGGATGAGCAGAATGGCTTCCTCGCGCGACAGGCGGTGTCCGTCGGCGGCGGCCAGGGCCAGGTCCCGAGCTCGACTCACGGTGCCCACGCTCCCTGCGGGACGCGGGTATCCTCGGGCAGTAGGTCCAGATCCGTGGCTAGCTCCACAAACCGCTCCAGGCCACGCAGATGCACCTCTTGGAGGCGGTACCGGATGTTCTCGGTGAGATAGCGGCGGGCGGCCTCGGGGGTCAAGGGCCTCGGCGGGGTCGGCTCCTCCAGAATCTGCTCCAGCTCGGCTTCACCCCTGGCTAGGGATGCGTACAGCAGCTCCGCGAGTTGCGCCTGGCGCGTCCGCTCGAGGGTCGGCGAGTAGGCCCACATGGCGAAAACGAAGCCGAGGCCCGTATGGGCCTTCCACTCCTCACCTAGGTCCAGGTAGGGCGGCCCCGACGCCACCAGGGCATTGTCGCCGATGAGAAGCGCGCCACCGGCCTTCTCGAGCATGGCATCGAGATCGGGCTCGGCGTGGACGAAATCGGGCGCCACCCCGAACCGGGTTCTCAGCAGGACCTGGGTCAGCAGGGCCGCCGTGCGAGAGCTGGTGTCGAGGGCGACCCGGGTCAACTCCTCCGGAGGCACCCGGTGGAAGAGCTTGATGCTGGCGACGGGCCCGTCGCAGGCGACTCCGAGACCCGGGATCACGCACAGCTCGGGGTGGGCGAGCGTCATGGCGATGGGGGCCAGTGCAGCATCCAGCTCGCCGTCGATGAGTAGCTGGCCGATGGCCGAGGGTACGTCCTCGACCAGCCGCAGATCGGATGCAGCATGAGTCGCCAGCCCTCGGACGAGGGGACGCCCAAGAAGGTAGGGCATGACGCCGACGCGCAGGACACTCACCTTGCCGCGGCCTCCTCACGCACCACATGGTAGAGCGTGTCGCGCTCCACGGCATCCCGGCCGGCCTCGTGGATGAGCGCCACCAGCTCCTCCCGGGTGAGGGCCTCCGGCGTCTCGGCGCCGGCGGCGTGGGTGATCCGCTCCTCCATGACCGTGCCGTCGATGTCGTCGACGCCGAAGGCCTGGCTCACCTGGGCAACTTTGACGCCCAGCATGATCCAGAAGGCCTTGATGTGGTCGAAGTTGTCCAGGGCGATGCGGGCGATGGCCAGGGTCTTCAGGTCCTCGTAGCCCGAGGTGCGGTGTCCGCCCAGGTCGGTGTTGTGGGGATGGTAAGCGAGGGGGATGAAGGTGAGGAACCCGCCCGTCTCGTCCTGCAGCTCCCTCAGCCGTAGCAAGTGGTCGACGCGCTCCTCGATGGTCTCCACATGTCCGTAGAGCATGGTGGCATTGGACCGAAGGCCCAGGCCATGGGCGATGCGCTGGACCTCCAGCCACCCCTCGGGCGAGAGCTTGTTGGGGCAGAGCTGTGTGCGGACCCTAGCCGTGAAGACTTCCGCTCCGCCACCGGGAAGGCTGCCCAGACCCGCGTCGATCATGTCCTGTAGGGCGCGCTCGATGGTCACGCCACCCTGGCGCGCGATGTACTCCACCTCGACGGCGGTATAGGCTTGGAGGTGGACTCTCGGCAGCTCCTGGCGCACCACTCGGAGGATGTCCAGGTACCGCTCATAGGGCCAATCGGGGTGGAGCCCGCCGACGATGTGGACCTCGGTGATGGGCCGGTCCTGCAGCTCGGCGGCCCGGCGGCGGATCTCGTCCAGGTCCATCTCATAGGCGCCCTCCTGGCCCGGTTGGCGCTGGAATGCGCAGAAGCGGCACTGGTTCAGGCAAAGGTTCGTGGGATTGATATGGGCGTTCAGGATGAAGTAGGTCCGGTTGCCGCTCTTGCGCTCCCGGACCATGGTTGCCATTCGGCCGATGGCCAGGATGTCGGGGCTGCGATAGAGCCGCGCTAGCTCCTCACCGGAGAGCCGCTGGCCGCCGGAGATCTTGGTCTCCAGGTCGGCCACGTCGCCGGTGAGGGGACGGGTCGCCATGGGTTTGGGTCACCACCAGTAGACGTCGGCGATGGTCGCCGCGCAGAGCACGATACCCACAATGCCGTTCATTGTGAAGAAGGCCACATTGACCTGTGAGAGGTCCTCGGCTCGGACCAGGTGCTGCTCGTAGAGGAGGCAGGCGGCGGCAATGCCGGCGCCCATCAGGTAGACGGGCCCCAGCCTATCGGCGACCAGGCCCAGGATCACCAGGCAGGCCACCGCGAGGGAGTGCAGCACCTTGGAGGCCACTAGCGCGCCCCTCAGGCCCAGCCGCGTGACCAGGGAATGCAGGCCCCAGCGACGGTCGAAGTCCTCATCTTGGGTGGCATAAATGATGTCGAACCCCGCGACCCAGAGCACCACCGCCGCCGAAATGAGCCAGGGAACGGGGCTCCAGGGGAGCTGGTCGGCGGCGATCCATCCGCCGATGGGCGCCACCCCGAGGGCAGCTCCGAGCCACAGATGGGAGAGGGACGTGAACCGCTTGGAGTGGGAGTACCCGAGCACAATGGCCAGGGCCACGGGCGAGAGGGCCAGGGCCCACAGGTTGATGAGTCCGGCCACCACCACGAAGAGGACCGCCGAGCCGATGGTCCACGCGAGCACGGCGCCGCGGCTCAACCGGCCCGACGGTACCGGCCTGCCTTTGGTGCGGGGGTTCGCGGCGTCGACGTCTGCGTCCACGTAGCGGTTGTACGACATGGCTGCCGTGCGGGCGAAGACCATGGCGAGGATCACCAGGATGAGGTCATCGAGACCGGGGCCGGGGTACGCGGCGTAAGCGAAGGCCATTAGGCAGAAGGGCAGGGCGAAGACGGTGTGCTGGAACTTGATGTTGTCCAGGACTAGCCGCAGCTTGGCCAGCGGCCCGGCGTCGGCGCTCAGCTCCCCCATCGGAAGGCCCAATCGTTCTCGATGCCCAGGGCGTCCAGCATCCGGCCGCAGTACGTTCGGACCATCTCGAGAATGGTCTCGGGCTGGCCGTAGAAGGAGGGGGCCGCGGGGGCGATGATGGCGCCGGCCTCGGAGAGGCTTAGAAGATTCCTCAGGTGTATGGTCGATAGGGGGGTCTCCCGGACCCCTAGCACGAGGGGCCGGCGCTCCTTCAGGCAGACATCGGCGGCCCGGCAGATGAGATTGGGCGCCGCGCCCGAGGCGATCCGGCCGACGGTTGCCATGGAGCAGGGAACGATGAGCATGCCCTGGTGTCGGTACGAGCCCGACGACGGCGGGGCGGCGAAGTCGTCGTAATCGAGGGACCGAACCTGGGCCGAGCTGCCCGTCTCTCTCAGGACCCTGGCGACGCGGCAACCGATCCCCTCACCCAGCTCCTGCTCGGCCACTTCGTCGGCCACGGGCGAGCAGATCAGGTCCACATCCACCTGGTGGCAGACCAGGGCGCGTAGCATCTCCGCCCCGAAGATAGCGCCGCTGGCTCCGCTGACGGCCAAGACGACCTTCACGTCGTCGCCTCCTCCCGATGGCCACATTGTACACCAGGAGCGGCGCCGTCCCTCACGCCAGGGCGCAGCCGATCAGGAAGCTGGCCTCGACGATCTCACAGCAGGCTCCGAGAACGTCGCCCGTGATCCCGCCCAGCCGGCGGCGAGCCCAGAGGGCCACAAGGCCGCCCGTAGCCACAGCCACGATTCCGGCGACGATGCCGCCGGGCACCATTGTGGTCACACCCAAGCCCAGCAGCAGCCCCAAGGCGGCGTGGCCGGGACCCGCCTGCCGGAAGAATGCCCGAGCCATACCCTCCTCGCGGGCATAGGGGAAGGCCCATGCCAAGGCAGGCAGCACGCCTCGGGAGACCATCCCGCCGGCGAGCAGAGCTAAGGGAGCCTGGGCCGGGTCGGTATCCACCAGCGCGCAGACCTTCACCAGGAGCACCACAACGCAGGCGATGACCCCGAAGGCGCCGGCGTGGCTGTCCTTCATGATCTCCAGGGCACGGCCCGCCGATCTCGGCACCCCCAGACCGTCGGCGGTGTCCATCAGGCCATCCAGGTGGAGGCCCCCACTAACCAAGGCCAGGGCGCCCACGGCGAGGGCGGCCGCGAGGACCTCCGCGCCGGCCGATGCCGCCAGCCAATAGATCAGGCCAGCCACGGCCCCGCACAACGCACCCACGGGCGCCATCCACCAGAGGCTCCGGCGGGGCGAGATGGTGCGAAGCCCCGGGGTCGGGATCCGCGTGAGGAGGGCGAGGGCGCCCAAGGGGCCGTCGGTGAATCGACCGTCTACTCGGCGTCCGGGCTCGGCCATGGCATCTCCCTCGCCATCAGGGCATGTAGGTCCAGGGGCACTCCGGCGACCACGTAGTAGGCATGGTCGCACGATGTGGCCAGGAGGCGGTTCGCCTGGCCCGCCACATCGCGGAACAGACGTCCCGAGGCGTATGCCGGCACCACCCCTGAGCCTACCTCATTGCTCACCAGCACGGCGTTCATGCGCTGGCTCCGGAGGGCCTCGATGGCGGCGTCTAGAGCGTCGCTGACCGGAGGCCATGCCTCGTCCTCACCGGCCCCGGCCTCGAAGAAGGGCTCCAGTAGCCGGGCCACGTGGATGGTCACGCAGTCGATGAGAAGTGTGCGGCAGTCCGTCGCCTGCCGGATGCACGCGGCCAGGTTGGTGTCACATTCGAAGGTCTGCCACTCCGAGGGACGCGACCGGCGATGCGCCTCGACTCGAGCGGCCATCTCGTCGTCGTCGACTCTCGCGGTGGCCATGTAGCCCACCGGGCCCGGAGCCGCCTCACAAAGGCTCTGGGCGAATCGGCTCTTGCCCGACCGGGCGCCGCCCAGTACGAGAGCGAGCAGACCTGTGTCATCCGTCGACAAGCTACTCCTCCGGTGGTGTGTCGATGCCCGCTTCGGCGAAGGTCGCCATCTCACCCAGGACCTTTGCCGCGGCCTCGATGACGTGCATGGCGAGCATGGCGCCGGTGCCTTCGCCGAGCCGCAGGCCGAGGTCCAACACCGGCTCCAAC
>WJIW01000527.1 GCA_014730065.1 Armatimonadia bacterium
AAGTCGGCCGTGGCCACGGCGCTGTTGCCCGCCATGTCGAAGACTGCTACCTGAAGCGTGTGGTCGCCGCCATCGATGGCCGGGATGGCGAACTCGAGCAGCTCGTAGTCATCACCGAAGGCCTCCGAGCGCGGCGCGATGGGCATCCACGGCCCGTCACCATCGACCCGGTACTGGGCGATCCTCAGGCCCGACTCCTCATCGGTAGCCGAGCAGGTGACCCGTACCATGCCGTCGTCTCCCACCGCCACGCTACCGGTGCTGAGGCTGACGGTGGGGGCCACATTGTCGACCTGTAGCGGCCCGATGATGACCTGGTCGGTCAGGCCGCGGCCCGGGTTCGATACCTCATCGTCGCCGATGATCTTGACCATGTAGCTCCCCGGGTCGAGCTCGGAGACGTCCCAAGTGTAGCTGGTGTCGTCCACGTGCTCAGCGATCTCTTCCCACGTCTGGCCCTGGTCGGCGGAGTACAGCAGGTGGTAGCGCATGGAGTCGCCCTCGGGATCGCTGCCGTCCCAGGAGAGCTCGCCGGAGTCCTTGATGTACCGCAGCTCCGAGTAGTCCTCGTACATGACATCGGGCTTCTGGTTGGCGGCCACATACCGGATCTCCACACTGTCCACCGTAGGCGCACCGGCGCCGCTGGCGCCATCCAGGCGCAGGCGGTACTGGAGGAACCTGGCGGCGGGACTCTTGACGGTCATCCGGGCCCGGCCCGTGCCCACGGGATACCATTCGCTCCACATCTTTCCGGGGGTGGGCTCGTTGCCGCTCCGGGTCTCGATGGTGAGGCTAGTACCGTCGGGCAGGGAGGCGTTGCACTCCACGTCCAGCCACTCGGATTTCACGCCCGCGTCCAGCACCCGGCTCATGTACGCGCCGCTGGTGGAGGGGCTGGTGGGGATCTTGTAGAGCACGATGGGATCGGTGGAGACTACCCACAGGCCTTCGCCCGAGGCATCCATGAGCATGTCCGTGGGCCGGCCCTCGGGGTGGGGAAGCAGCCCGTAAGCCTTCACGTCGCCCTCGGCGTCGACGCCCCAGATCTTGCCTGGCTCACTCGTCGCCATGAACACCCCCGAGGGGACACCCGTAATGGCGAAGGACCCCATGTCGGGGGTCTCTATGGCCGGAGCGATCTGGCCGTCGGGGTCAATGCGGTAGGCGTTACCGATGGAGGCGAAGTAGATCTTGCCCTCGGGGCCTACGGTGATGTCGTACACCGAGCCCAGGGGCGACGAGCCCATGGGCCGGGTATGCCCATCGGGCGCCGACCGGTAGAGAAGCCCCGTATTGGTGCCCGAGTAGAGATCGCCGTCGGGGCCCTGAGTGAGACACAGGACGTGGTCCTGGAGCACGTCGGCGAAGGTCAAGAAGGCCTCGCCCGGAGTGCCCCGGAGGATCCGGCCGTCGGGCCCGGTCGCTAGGAGCACCTCGCTACCCAGAGGCTGGATGTCCCAGACATAGCTGGCGTCGATGTCATCGACGGAGACCTGCTCTCCGCCGGCCGTTAGGTGGTACAGGTGGCCCTTGGGCCCCGTGCCCACGAGGATGGTGCCATCGTCCAGTCGCTCGATAGCGAACACCTGGGCGTCGCCGGTCCGGAAGAACACCTCCGCCGTGCCATCATCGCCGATGTGGTAGACGGAGCCGCCGGGGCCGGTGCCCACGAGCACACCGCCATCGTCGCCCGGCGCCAGGGCCCAGGCGTAGAGGGAGTCGGGCAGGTACGACACAACGGTCCGGTGCTCAGCCGCCACGGTCACGGCGCCCTTGTCCAGGACCGTCGTGCCTTCCAGGTGGCCGCTCAGGAAGTCGGTATTGGCAGACTGAACCCACGTGGATGGCGTCTTGATGGGGAGAGGCTCGATCTCTTCGTCTTCGGGCTCGCCCTCCTCGCCGTCGGCGGTGGCCTGGTCCGGCATATCGCTCTCGCCGGGAGCCGTCTCGCCCTCATCGGGAGCGGCGGTGGCGCCCTGTATGGGCTCCACCGAGCCCGGCTCGGCGTCCTCGGGCATGTGGATGCCCGGGGGCGGCGGGCCTTGTAGCCACGACTCGCGCATGTCGTCGATCATCTGGCGCACGCGCTCGATGCGGTCCATGGGAACCCGATGGGTGCCGAGGGGGTAGCCCAAGGCGCCGACGGCGGAGCCCAGGTCGCGAGGCGGCGCGAGGTAGTTGGCCCACAGCTCGTTGGTCGCCCGGTTGGCGGCAACGGGATGGGAGAGCATCATCGGGCCATTCATGCTGGAGGGCCCGATCTCCGCCTGGGCGGGCATCTCCATATCCTCGAGGGTGGCCGCGCTGGCGTACCGGTCCTCGGGCCGGATGATCACCAGGGGGTGCATCTGCAGGCCGGCGATGTCGTAGTCCGTGTCCCAGGTCAGGGTCCGGGCTTCGGCGCTGATGCCGTAGTCGGTGGTGCCGGCCGAGGAGAGCAGGCCGCCGATCTCCGGGGGCACGTTGGGGTAGGCGAGTCCGCCGCCCAAGAAGGCCTGGCCCATCTCGGGCATCATCACGACTAGCGTGTTGTTCGGCCGAAGCTGGGTCTCATACCAGTCGATGAGCTGCTCCAGGCTCCTGGGCTGAGGGCGCACCACGCCCGTCTGCATCTCGAGGATGTCGTAGTAGAAACCTCCGGCGACCTGGATGAGCGTCATGCCGGTGGGGTGCTCGGGATCGATGGGGATCTCGATGATCTGCTCGCGCTCGCCCTGGCCCTCGATCAGCCGGTAGATGACCTTGACCTCCACCGTGTCGCCGGCCTCGACGACCCAATCATCGAGCTCCAGCCGGAGGAGCTGGGCCTGGGCCTTGCGCTCCTCGATCTCGAAGCTCATCTCCACCTCGGCCACGTCCTCGGGGCTGAAGATGTTGGTCATGAAGATGGCTACGGAGTTCATGGCGAGCATGGGGGCATTGGCCACCGATCCCGCGCCCGAGTACTCGTAGGTGCTGAGATCGATGGTCTTGCCCGTCTCGCTGGTGGCCTGGATGGTGGACTTGACCACATAGTCCTCCGACGCCATCAGGTACTCGCTGAGGGCGGAGATCACCGCCATAGCGGCCATGGAGGGGGCGAAGAACTCGTCCTCGGCCACGGTCACGTTGTAGGTCCGGTCGACGTTGCGGGCGGGGAAGTCCACATCGATGGAGATCGGGAAGCCGGGCGGGTCGGTGCCCAATGTGCCTCCGATGGCTTGGTTCCGGTCCTGGCTGACGGTGCCGAAGGGGGGCAGGTCCAGCGGTATGAGGATCTTCTCCGCCAGATCCGTCTCCTGGACGATGAAGTCGGCTACTTCCATATACGTCGCGGGCAGGGCGACTTTGCCGTCACCGAACATGGGATGGCCGAAGGCGAGGAAGCGGTCGCCGTCGACGTACGTAACCGTTCCGCCGCCGGTGGCGGAGAAGTCGCCGGACATGATACCGATGCCGATGGCGCTGCCCGCTTCCACCTCGTAGGGCTCGCCACTGGAAGTGCCGGCCACGCCCTGCATCACATGGAAGCCCTCGGGCGCCAGGAAGTCAGCGACCTGCTGCGCTGTCTTCGCGGGCACTCCCGACAGAACCAGGGGCATGGAGACCGGGACCAGGGGCAGCACCGCGTCGCTGTAGACGGCGGGCGTGTCGCCCATGCTATCGCACTCTACGGCGAGATGGCGCACCTTGCCATCGACCACCAGGGGCTCGTCCAGGTGGTAGAAGGGGGATGCGGTCTCCTGCTCCATGGTCTCCCGGCGGTCCATCTCATCGAAGCACTCGAGCATATATTCGATGGGAGTGAAGGCGGCGAGGGGGTCCTTGGTGACTCCGACGGCCCTGGACGCGGCGCCCGCCAGCTTGCCATTGAAGTACAGCGGGCTGCCGGACATGCCCCGGGGAACGCAGGAGTTGCGCTCGACCAGCGGGCCATCCAGAACGCGGAATAGTACCATCTCGTTGGGCCCGTCGAAGTTACGGATGACGCGGACGATCTCCACGTTGAACTCGACGATGTCGCTGCCCATGAAGACGGTGCGGCAGACGCCCTTCATGCCCGGCTGCATCTCGTCGACTCGGAGCATGGTGTCGGGATCGAAGTACTCCGACACCTGCGCGGACGATGGGGGCGTCAGTAGACTTAGCAGGGCGAGGCCGAGCACGCCGACTGCCAGGGGCCTGAGTTTCACCTTATCACTCCTCAGATGGGTCGGGGTTTGCTGGGCAAATCTGGACCCGAATTGCGGACATACGGGACAACTTGTACTCTGTATCCCTGTACCCTGCAACTCTTCAACCGGCCCGCACCGGCTCCCTTCGGGGCGCGGGCAGATCGCGCGGTCGAATCCAGATACGCCTCACCGGGTCCAAAGGGGTACACGGAATGCGGATCCGCTCGTGTCCCATTCAGGAGGTGCTTGAAGTTGATGCGCCGATATCTACTGCTTACGACGTTTCTGCTCGCCGCGATGGCACTGATGCTCTGCCTGGCCCTGCCGGCGGTCGGGCAGGCGGAGGACCAGCAAGCCGACCTCATTGAGTCCTATGTGCGCGACATCTCCGTCGGCCAGCCCACGGGTGTGGGATCTCTGGTCGTGTTTCCCCTGTACTCCCGGGCAGGCTTTCCCGAGGGTACTAAGATCCAGTCCGTCGGGGAGGCGATGGCCTCGGAGGACATCATCATCCGCGAGATGCCCGGGGGCATGGACCAGCGGTTCCTGATGGCATCCAACAACTCCGATGGCGGCGTCTTCGGCCAGTACGGCGGGGGCTACGGCGGCGGCGGACAGGGCCGCGGGGGTGGAGGCGGCTTCTACATGGCGCCCCTCTCCAGCGCCAAGCTACCCGTGGTCTGCTACGAGGAGGGCCGCATGGGCGGCGACTCGCCCTTCTTCGAGCCAACCAGCTACCATCTGGCCCACCCGGCCCTCCGGGGCCTGAGCGTTACGGGCAACCAAGAGGCGGTATGGCGGGAGATCGGCCGCCAGCACCGTCTGCTGGATCCGCTACCAGTGGCCATACCCATCGACGAGTACACGAGCCCGGCGTACTCCTCCCTGCGGAGCACGGGCGGCGTCGTCTCCGCTCAGCAGCACCTGTGGCGCACGGCCCCCACCCTGGCGGCCGACGCCAATGGGGTGCTCGTCGCATGCGGAGACAGGATCCTGGGAATCGACTTCTACGGCGATGCTGACCTCTTCACCCAGTGCCGGCAGGATGTGCTTGATTCCTACGCCATGGTCAACGCCGAGGTCGGCAGCCACGTGCGCTGCACGGTGACCGATCAGGGCATCGCCAAGTTCTTGGCCGACCTGGTGGGCGCGCCGCGCACCGCCCGTGAGTCGGTCCAGCTCGGCGATACGGCCGGAATCGCTTTCGGCAATCACGCGGGCGAGGCTCTGGCGCTGGAGGGGCACCTGATCTACCTGGGCGCCCACGACACGCGCCCGCCACCGGGCGTGCGGTAGCGGGTGACGCGGGCGCCCCGCCACCACGGGGCGCTCGCTCGTCCTCCCTCGCTTACTCGGGTGGCCCGAAGTGGAACCCCCACTGGCTGGCTAGCTCCTTGGCGGTCTCGTCGAAGGCCGACAGCTCCTCCTCGGTGACGGGGCTCAGGTTGCGGGCCACGCTCAGGCCCTGCTCCAGCTCCTGAACCGTGGAGAACCCGACGACGCCCGTCGATACCGCGGGGTGGCCTAGGGCGTAGCGCATGGTCAGGTCGTACTGCTCGGCGGTGGTCAGTCGGCCCCTGCCGGGTCCGTATTGCCACCCAACCACGCCTCCGAGCACCTTCATGGCCACCACGGCGCGGCCCGCCTCCCGGGCCGCGGGCACGACCTCGCCGTCGAAGATGTACACGTGCCGGTCGACCACATTCACGGGCACCATGATGAGCTCGACATCGCTCGCCTGCTCTAGGAGCTTCAGGAAGTGGGGTGGGCGGAGGTGGCCGCTGGCACCGATGTGCCGCACCAGGCCCTGCTCCTTCATCTCGCGGATAGCCGTGAGGGTGCCGTCGGCGGCCTCGATGTGGTCCAGGTTGAAGTCGCCCAGGTTGTGGAGGTGCAGCAGGTCCAGGTGGTCCGTGTGAAGATCCTCCAGCGTCTGCTCGACTTGGGCCCATGCGGCATCGTAAGACTTCTGGTTGCACTTGCTCACCAGGAAGATGCGGTCGCGCCACTCCTCGATGATGGGCCCGACGAAGCGCTGGGTCTCGCCGTAGATCGGCGCACAATCCACGTAGTTGATGCCCGCCTCCAGCGCGGCCTGAAGCACTTCCAGGACCTGGGGCTCGGGCACGCGCCCATCGCCCATGGCGCCCAGGCCGATGGCGACGATGGTGGCCTCGTAGTCGATGGGTCCGAGCTTGCGCTTGGGAAGGCCCTCGTCGCCGGCCTCGTCCTGGGCGCGGGAGGCGCCATGTAGACCGCCCAGGGCGGCAACGCCCGCCGCCGAGCGCAGGAAGTCGCGTCTCGATAGCCTGGGGTGAAGCGTGTCGTCCGATGGGGTCATGGGGTAGGATTCTCCTAAGTAATGGGCCCCGGTGCACGTGCTTGGGGCCGTGAATGTCCTTACATTGTCTACGAGTTTGACACTTCAAACAAGCCGGCGGTTTCGCTGGGCATCCGCGTGGGGTGTGCGAAGCCGGTCAGTGGGTTATACTCTCGGTCATCCCGGCAGCGCCAGTGCCGGGATGCCGGACGGGGGCTGGCGTGGATTGGTGACCCCATGCGAATCGTCCTCATAGGCGCCGGCAGCTACGTCTTCTCCACGAGCGTCCTCCATGATGCCATCATCGATCATCGTATCCCCGAGGTGGAGATTGCCCTAGTCGATCTGGATGACTCCATCCTGGAGACCATGGCGGGCGTTGGTCGGGCCATGGCCGCCGATGTCGGCATCCAGGTCAGTCTGGAGACCAGCACCGACCGGACCGAGGTGCTGCCCGGCGCGGACTTCGTCATCCTGTGCGCCGAGGCCCAAGGGGCGCGGCGGTGGCGCGATGACCACGAGATCGTGTGCCGGTACGATATGCCCGACCAGGCGCGTGAGTGCGGCGGACTGGGAGGGCTGGCGAAGGCCCTCCGAACCTGCTCCCTCGCTCTGTCCGTCGCCGAGGATATGGAGACCTTGGCGCCCGGCGCGATGCTACTGGATGTCACCAACCCCATGCCACGGGTGGTGACCTCGGTGCTCCATGCCACTTCGGTCCCAGCGTACGGATTCTGCAATGCGGCGTGGGGCGGGTACCCCGGGTACCAGTGGCTCGCGCGCCTGGTGGGCAGGGAGGCATCGGATCTGGACGTGATCACTGCGGGGCTGAACCACTTCGCCTGGCTGCTTCGGGCCCGAGACCGTCGCACGGGGGAGGACTTGATCCCCAAGGCCAGGGACGCCCTGGCTCGGGCCGATGGCGCCGAAGCCCGGATACTCGCCAAGTGGCTAATCCAGTTCGGGGCCATAGGCATGTCCGGCCCTAGCCATATGGGAGAGTACTTGCCGTACGATCCCATGAACCACTACCACACCACGCCCCCCTTCCACGGGGATCGGGCCGAGCGCGAGGAGCGTATCGCCGGGCTCAGAGCCGTTGCCGAGGGACGGGCCCACTGGAGCACCTGCATCGGGCAGCGAAGCTGGGAGCGACCGGTGGACCTAGCCGTGGCAATCGACCGTAGGGTGGACATTCACGTCGACATGGTGAACCTGGCCAATGGCGGGCACCTGCCCGACCTGCCCGAGGGCCGGGTGGTCGAGGCGCCGGCTCGAACCGAGGAAGGTCAGGTGCGGCCGGTGGAGGTCCCGCCCATGCCGCCAGCGCTGGCGGAGCTGTGCCGGAGCGTCTCCGATGTGATCCAGCTCTCCGGCGAGGCCGCCGCCGAGGGCGATGTGGGCAAGGTTCATGAGGTGGTTCGCATCGACCCGGCCATTCCGGACACCCCCCAAGCCCACGCGGCCATCGATGATATGCTTGCCACCCATGGCGATCTGCTGACGCGGTTCGCCTGATCCTCTGGACCCAAGGGGCAGCAATTGCTAACATACGTGAGGGTCGTGTCGGTGCCTCTGGTATATGGTGGGAGACGCAAGTGGCCGCGAGGGCATCGCACGCGTCGGAGGCAGCATATCCGGTGAGTAGCCGCCAACCGGATCCGTCACCCCAACCAACACGTAGCCGGGCCGATGACTTCCGCCTGGACCTTCCCGGCATTGAGCCCCAAGGACTCCTGCAGACCATCCTCGATTCCCTGCCGTACCAGGTCTACGCCAAGGACGCTCAGGGATGCTTCATCCTGGCCAATCAGGGCACGGCCGAGGCCCTGGGAACAACGGTACCGAGCCTCCTGGGCCGGACCGACTTCGACTTCATGGACGAGATGCACGCCGCCAAGCATCGGGCCGACGACATGGAAGTGATGACCACCGGCCGCGGGTCCATGGATGAGCCCTACTACTTCACCGATGAGACCGGTAGGGAGCGGTGGTACGCCGCTACCAAGATGCCCCTGCTCAACGACGAGGACGAGGCCGTTGGCGTGGTGGGCATCAACATCGAGATCACCGACCAGCGCAACGCCGAGAGCGCGCTCCGGGCCGCTCGGGAGCGGATCGAGGCCTTCCTCCGGTCAGCCGACGACCTGGTCTACTTCCGCACCCCCAGCGGCCAGGTCACCATGCTCAACGACGCCCACGAGCGGATCACCGGCTACTTCCGCAGCGACTTCGAGGCCGACGATGGCCTCTGGCGGCGAATCGTCCAGCCCGTGGAGTTCATGGGCGACACTGGCCCCGGGTACCCCGTCCGAGCCGCGACGGGCTTGGTCGAGGTACAGTACCGACTACGCACCCGGCAGGGCGACTGGCGGTGGATCCACTCCAAGATGGTCGCCGCCAAAGACGAGACCGGCAAGCTCATGGGCCACAACTGCGTGGACCGGGACATCACCGCCATCAAACGCTCCGAGGAGCAGCTTCGGCTACGCGGGGCCCAGGACCGCATACGCGCCGAGACCCTGCGCATGCGCAAGCGCGAAGAGGTCCGGGGGGTCCTGGCCACGCTCCGCGCGGCCCTGGCCGAGACGGGGGTGCGGTGCGACGAGTGCTCGGTGGCGGTCGTCAACGAGGAGCTGGGATCACTCATCATGGTGACCAGCGACTCCGTTGCCAGACGCTCGCTCGATGACATCGATGGACTGCCCGCTTCGCCCATCTGGAAGGCCTGGACCACCGGCCGGCCCGTCTACCGAGCCGATCTCCTGGCCGACGATCCCTGGTCCGAGCGGCCCGACCTCCGCGACTGGGCTCCCGAGGGCCGGCGATCGGTTCTGGATCTACCCTTCGGGCGAGGCGTCTTGGGCCTCAACTCCCACCGCCCCCATGCCTTCTCGGACGATGACATGGGCCGGATCAGGGAGTTCGAGCCGGTGCTCAACGAAATATGCACCCGGCTCGAGGACCTGTGGCGGGCCGAGGAGTCGGAGGACCGCTATGCGGCCATCTTCGACGCCGCCTCCGACGCCATCCTGATCGTCGAGGGCGACCGCATCGCCGACTGCAATGTGGGCACCTTGGTCCACTTCGGTGGCTCCAAGGCCGACTTGGTGGGACGGCCCGTGGCCGACCTCGTGTGTGAGCCCACCCGTGAGCAGATCGGCGGGATGCTGGCCCGGGCTCGCGACGGTGACCGGCAGTCCTTCGAGTGTGAGTGTCGGCGTGTGGGGGGCTCGACCTTCGAGGCGGAGATCGGCGTCGATCCCGTCCACTTCTCCCACGGCATCGGCCTGATCATGGTCGTACGCGACGTAAGCGAGCGCAAGCGGACCGAGGCCGAGCGGAAGCGCATCGAGACCCAGATGCAGCATGCTCAGAAGCTGGAGAGCCTCGGGGTCCTGGCCGGGGGCATCGCCCACGACTTCAACAACCTGCTGGTGGGAGTTTTGGGCAATGCCGCCCTGGCACAGATGCATGTGGACGAGAAGTCGCCGGCTCATCAGGCCATGGAGCAGATCGAGACGGCGGCCCTGCGCGCCTCCGATCTGGCCAAGCAGATGCTGGCCTACTCGGGCCGGGGGAAGTTCGTGGTCGACACCGTGGACCTCAGCGAGCTGGTCGCGGAGATGATACACCTCCTCCGCGCGTCCATCAGCAAGAAGGCTGAGCTGGTTCTGGACCTCGCCGACGACCTACCGGGCATCGAGGGCGACGCCACCCAGATCCGGCAGGTCGTTATGAACCTCATTACCAATGCCGCCGACGCCCTCGGCGAGGAGGAGGGGCGCATCGAGGTAACCACCGGCTGGCGCGACGTCGTCGAGGGGCCGAGCGACGAGGGCATGGAGGGCCAGGGGCCTGCGCCGGGTCGTTACGCCTACCTCCAGGTGCGCGATACGGGTTGCGGCATGGACGCCGAGACGAGGGAGCGGATCTTCGAGCCCTTCTACACCACCAAGTTCGCCGGCCGGGGCCTGGGCCTGTCGGCCGTGCTCGGCATCGTGCGCGGCCATCACGGAGCCCTGCTCGTGGAGTCCGAGCCCGGCGTGGGCACCTGCTTCACCGTGTTGTTCCCCGTGGGTGAGGGCGAGATAAGTGACGGGCCCGAGCCGGCGAAAGCCGATGAGGGGACCGAATGGCACGGAGGCGGCGCGATCCTGGTCGCCGATGACGAGGAGACGGTGCGTCGCGTGGCTCGCATGGCTCTGGAGCACGCTGGGTTCGAGGTCTTCGAGGCCGTCGACGGAGCCGAAGCCGTGCAGGTCTACACCGAGCGTGGACCCGAGATCGCCGCCGTGCTCCTGGATATGACCATGCCCCGCCTGAGCGGGCCCGAGGCGCTCTCCCAGATCCTCACCATCGATCCCGAGGCCAGGATCATACTGTCCAGCGGGTACTCGGAGATGGATGCGCGGGAGGCCGAAGGTGGCAGCCGAGCCGCGGGCTTCGTGCAGAAGCCGTACCGTCCCAGTGAGCTGCTGTCGGGCATCCGAGCGGCCCTGGGAACGCCCGAGTAAGGCACTCCTTTCTTCTGTTGTTCGGCGACCCCATACTGCGGTACACTCTCTTCTGGGGCTGCGGCACGCGGCTCCACGGAAGAAGTGACGCTTACGACTACCCAGACCTTCATCGATCACCAGCGCATAGAGGCGCTCCTGCGCAGCCCCGCGACGACGCCCGACCCAGGGCGGGTCGGCGAGCTGCTGGATCGGGCCATGGACCTGAAGGGCCTGACCACCGAGGAGGCGGCCGTCCTGACCCGGGTCACGGACCCGGAGGCCATCGGCCGAATGTACGAGGTGGCCCGCACCATCAAGGACACCATCTACGGCCGGCGCCTGGTCATCTTCGCGCCCCTGTACATCTCCAACATCTGCCAGAACGAGTGCCTGTACTGCGGCTTCCGCGCCAGCAACCGCGACCTGGACCGGCGCGCCCTGGACGCACCGGAGATCACCCAGCAGGTGCAGGCCCTTATCGACCAAGGCCATAAGCGCGTGCTCCTGGTGGCCGGCGAGGGGTACCCCGAGGACGGCTTCGACTACGTGCTCCGCGCCGTGCGCGCCGTCTATGCCGCCGGTGAGGGAGCCGCGAACATCCGGCGGGTGAACGTAAACGTGGCGCCGCTGACCATCGAGGAGTTCCGCCGCCTGGCGGGCGAGGCCATCGGCACCTACCAGCTATTCCAGGAGACCTACCATCACCCGACCTACCTGGAGGTACATGCCGGCGGGCGGAAGCGCGACTACGCCTGGCGGCTCGAAGCTATGGATCGTGCCATGGAGGCCGGTATCGATGACGTGGGTATCGGCGTCCTCTTCGGGCTGGCCGACTGGCGATTCGAGATCCTCGCCATGCTGGAGCACGCCCAGCACTTGGAGACCCAGTTCGGGGTGGGGCCCCACACCATCAGCGTGCCTCGGCTGGAGCCCGCCCCCGGCGCGCCCCTCGCCACCGACCCGCCCCAGCCGGTGAGTGACGATGAGTTCAAGCGGATCGTCGCCATCCTCCGCATCGCCGTGCCCTACACCGGGATCATCCTCTCGACCCGGGAGTCCATCGCAATGCGGCGGGCTGCCTTCGATCTCGGGGTGTCCCAGATATCGGCGGGGAGCCGCACCGAGCCCGGCGGATATGCCGCGGCCCACCCGGGCCACGAGCGGGAGTCCTGTCAGTTCGCCCTGGGCGACCACCGCAGCCTGGATGAGGTCATCGGCGACTGCGCGCGGCTGGGCTACATCCCGTCCTTCTGCACGGCCTGCTACCGGCTCGGCCGCACGGGCGCGGACTTCATGGACCTGGCCAAGCCCGGCGCGATCAAGAGTCACTGTGATCCTAACGCCCTGGCTACCTTCATGGAGTACCTGCTCGACTACGCCAGCGAGGACACCCAGCGAGCGGGTAGGCAGTGCATCGACCGCGCCCTGGCCGATCTGCCCACCGCCGCCGCCTCCAGGGCCCGCCAGATGCTGGCCGAGGTCCAGGCTGGCCGCCGGGACGTGTTCTGCTAGAACGGGCCCGTGAGTCGCTGCCAGTTCCCCCGTGGGGTCGGCCGGCGCGGGCAGCGCTCAGCTCCAGAACCCATAGACCTCCTGGTGGGTGAACATGCCGTACAGGGTCCAGAGACATCCGCTGATGGTGTCGCCGAGGATCAGTCCGTACGCGATGGGCACCAGCCGCTTCACCCCCGCCTGGCCTCCATAGCGGGTCACCAGGGTCTTGACGACCCAGGCGATGGCCAGGGGACACCACATGTGGTGCATGTACCACGTGCTGGACAGGGCGAACCCCACCGGATGGATCGGCCACCATGGGAGCCGCGTATTCAGGGTCATCATGCCCACATAGAAGACCAGACCGAGCAGCGAGGGCACGATCCGTCCCACCGATAGCCCCTTCGGGTCCTCGATCCAGTTCACGAGCTGGGCGTACGTCTCGTTGGTGTGCCAGTTGGAGAACTGGGTCATCTTCGCTTCGGCGCCGTACTGGTAGACCACCTGGAGGTAGATGAGCCAGGCCATGATCGAGCCCACCACCGCCGCGCCGCCCATGGCGAAGAACAGCCGGCGCTGGTCGCCACCGGCCCGGTCCATGAGCTTGAAACCCTCCATCTGGTGGGGGAAGGGGATGGACCGCATCCCGCGGCTCAGGCTGAAGTACACGCTGGCGACCGTCAGGCTGCGCTCTCCCACCAGCTTCACGCCGAAGTTGTTGCCCAGCAGCACCGTGGGGCCCAGCCGCTCGATCTCATGGGTCGGCATCCCCATCTCCGCGCGGATCCGGCCGACCACTAGCGTGAGGATCAGATACATGCCCCAGTGGAAGACGGCAGGCCACAGACCCATTCCGTGGATCAGGGCCAGGATCACGAGACCGCCGAAGCACACCACGAACAGCCCCGCGGCCCCGGTCAGGGAGACGGGCTCATCGGGCGAGCGCCGGAGCCTCACCACCTGGCGCAGGAGCCCCTTGTAGTACCGCCGGCCGATCCAGAGGGCGAACACGATGATGCCCAGGTAGCCGCCGAGAGACTGCTCCTTGAGGTAGGGGAACTCGGGCACTGTGTTCAGGCCGAGCCATGTGGTGCCCACCTGCTGGAGCTTGAAGAACCAGAAGAAGAAGAAGCAAGAGAAGGCCAGCTCCGACGGGATCAGCAGGCCCAGACCGATGATGATTGGGTAGAAGCCGAGGCTGATGTAGGTGGCCGAGGACCATGGGGCATCGGTGATACTGGGGCTGATGTAGAATCCCTCGCCACCGCCCGGATCCCAGCCTACCTTGATGGGTATGGCGGGGAAGATGGGCTTCAGCGCGTTGAGTCCGTTGAGCAAGTTGATACCGCAGACGATGCCGAAGCCGATCCACATGGCTCGGTCGGCGAAGGCCCTGGGCTTCTGGCGCGTCATCTCAAAGGGGAGCTGGACGATGGGGAAGGTGAGCTTCTCGACCTCGATCCAGCGGCGCCGGAAGAACATGCCCAGCCCTAGGGGCGCCAGGAGCATCAGGGACAGCAGACCGGTCCACCACAGCGTGGGTGTGATCCACGGCCGCCACGCCTCGGGCCGCTGGTAGAAGCTCACCCCGCCCTCGTACAGCCATTTCAGGGAGCGCTCGTCCTGAACGGTGAGGTAGTGGGGCACCCACTGGAAGAAGACCTCCTCCCAGCGGTTCTCGGGCGTGGCCCGGTAATGCAGGCCCGCGATGTTGGGGAAGATCCAGTGGAAGTAGTCGCAGCCCGCGGTACTGACGCCGATGGACACCAGCACGTAGACGACCAGCAGCTCCGCCTGCGATAGCGCCGCCCGAGGCGCCACCTTCCGCAGAGCCACATTGAGGACGGCGAGCACGGCGAGGCTGAAGACCACGTTGTAGTACAGCGACAGGATCGTGGGGTTGCCCACGGCCGTGACGGACTGGAGATGGAAATTCCAGTAGATGTTGAGCGGCGCCAGCAGGGCGGCCAGAGCGATAGCGCGCAGTGTGACGCCTCGCAGAGCCGCATGTGGCCAAGCCTGGGCTTGTCCCTCGGTGCCGGTGATAGGCTCGCTCTTCGGGTCCTGCGGGCGCTCCACAGGGTCACACTCTTCCTGGGGCCTACCAGTCCAGATCCGTTCCCCATTGATATACCGTCTGCAGCAGGGGTCCTCGTACCGTGAATGGCCGCTGGCTGCCATCGGCCAGGGTCATGATGCCGTGCAGGGCCGTCCGCCACACTCCCGCCGAGGGCCGGAAGTAAGCCTCTAACGTCCGCTCCGCATCGGTATCGAAGGTGCCGAGGGTGTAGACATGCTCGCCCGAGCGCGACTCGAGCGCCCAGAACCCCTCCACCGAGACCACCTCCCCCTCCACAAAGGGCGCATCGGTGGTGATGGTCGCGGTGAAGCCGAGCATGTCGCCGGCACGGGAGGTCGGCACGGGGCCGGCGCGGTCGTCGAAGCCGTCCTCGGGGCTGGTGACAGCAAACTCCGCCTCTGGCGCGAGCCACGGCAGGTACGCCGGCTCGGCGGTGGCCCCCTTGGCCAGGTCCGGCACGAACCGCGCCACCAGGTCGTCATTGAGCACGAACAGGCACCAGCCGTCGGCACCGGCCTCACGCGCCGCTTCGATCTGGCGGAGCAAGCGGTGGGAGTCGGGATAGGGCGTGCCCGTGCCGCCGGGACCCAAGCCGCTGACCAGGGGGCCCTCGCCGCCCACCCATCCGACCTGCCGGTTCGTGTAGCGCCGGAACCAGCGCTCGTAGTTCTGGTAGGTCATGGGCAAGGCGACGTCGAGGATGCCTTCGCGTATCCAGCGTACCCAGTCCTGGCCGAATGAGTCCCGGTGGGATTCCCAGTTCTGGAACACCGCTGCCGACACGACCGCATCGGGCCGGGTGCGGTCGAGCCGCTCCGAGACCTGGCGGACCACGTTGGTGATGTTGTCCCGCCGCCATGCCAGCCACGCCTGCCGGATGGGGCCATCCTCGTCGATGTCCGCGGGCCAGTCCAAGTCGTGGTGGCCCGAGGCCTCCTCGAACAGCGCTTGGCAGCGCTCGCAGAAGCAGCGGTTGGTCCACTCGTAGCGGATGTAGTCGAAGTGAACGCCATCCACGTCGTACTTCTCGGCCATCTCGCACATGGCGTCGACTTCCAGGGCAATGTTGTCGGGGTGAGTTGGGCAGAGCCAGGTGGAATCGACTTCCCCGGCTGAGGTCACCTGCATCCGGCCCTCCTCCCGAAGCTGCTGGTGCCACCAGTCGGGGCCGCCCGTCACGCGCCAGTTGGGGCGCCAGCCGTGGATTCGAAGCCCCTCGGCATGGCACGCCTCGACGGCTTGGGCCAGGCGGTCGCCCTCCTCGGCCACGCTCTCATCGAGTGGCAGCACATCGCTGTGGTAGTAGGCCCGGCCTGCCGACGCCGCCCACATAAGTACCAGGTTGAAGCCCGATTCGCGGAGGTAGCGCGCGGTGCTCGGCCAGCCGTCGATCCCGTCCCAGAATGCCCATACGGCCCGAGCTTCGCACTCGGGTGAGGGGAGGGTATACGCGTAAAGGGTGCGGGTCGCCTCACCCATCTCCCATGCGTGGTCGAAGACCTGCCAGGGATCGTCCGACGATAGGGCCGTATCCATGCGGGCACGCAGCTGAGCCACCCGGGCAAGGTCCGCCGCCGCGACCTCCTGCCGGCCCCGCTCCTCGATCTTCTCGATGATCGCGTCCAGGCTCGGATAGGGTGAGATGTCGATGGCATACCCGGTGGCGGCCTGGGCGGCTTGGTCCAGGGCGCCGGGCGCGGTCGCTTCCAGCACCGAGAGCAGCGCCCGGCCTTTGGAGGCCACGTCCTCGGGTAGCAGAACGTGGGTGAAGTGGGCGCCAATGGGAGTGAGGAAGGCGGCGGTGTAGCCGGTGTCGGCCCCGGTCTCGTCGACCCATTGCGCGGTGGGCGTGGCCTGCCCGGTGGGCGTGGCCTCGATCAGCCCCCAGTCGGTCTGCACCACCCGCTCGGGGAACCCCCTGGGCGCCTGTTCGGTCGGGGCCCAGCCCGCGAGCTGGTCGGCTTCGACGAAACCGCCAGATTCCAGTTCATGGGCGGCCCACAGCTCGTCGGGGGCGACGAAGAAGCTGATCACCTTGCCACCGTCATCGATGAAGGCCATCAGGGCGGCGACCTCGCCCTGGGTGAAGCGGTTGTAGGGCAGGATCACCACGTCCGCGGTGGCCAGCATCTCCGGGGTCACGGGCTCGTCCACCACCTCGTAGGGCACGAAGGCGGCACCCAGGGCCGCGGTGACGGCGCCCAGATACTCGGGCAGGCCCCGGGCGGCATCGGGCGCTACTTCCTTGAGGGTCGCCGATTCGACGACGAGTACCTCGACTGCCTGGCCGGACGCCGCAAGCGCGAGGCTTAGCGCCATGCAAGCGCGGAAGGTGACGGTCATGGTCGGTGAATCCTCTCTGGTCTGGGGGAGGATCCCCCATCAGTGCCCACGGCCGGCAATGATAACATGTACGGGACGCGGATGGTGTAGCCACGCCGGCAGGGCCAGGAGGCGAGCTGGCGAACCCGACCATGACTCCACCCGATGGGAAGATCCCATGCCGAATGCGCTGAACCGTAGGCAGTTTCTCGCCACTACCGCCGCCGGCCTCGCCCTGACGGCCACCGAGGTCGGCCGAACCCAGGAAGCGGGTGCCGATGTGGTCATCGTCGAGAACGGCCGCAGCGAGTACGCCATCGTCCGAGCGCTCTCCTCCTCCCATTCGGAGGTGTACGCCGCCGCCGAGCTACAGCGGCTCATCCGAGAGATGACGGGCGTGGAGCTGCCGATCCGCACCGACGACGAGCCGATGCCCGGCAAGGCCATCCTGCTGGGCGATACGGCCTACACCGCTGGCGTTCTGGACGGCCAGCCCGACTTCGCAGCATTGGGTGACGACGGTTTCCGCGTCGTAGCCAAGGACGGCCATGTGTGCGTGCTTGGCAGCTCGCAGCGGGGCACCCTGTACGGCGTGTACGAGCTGCTCGAGCGGTACTGGGGCTGCCGCTGGTACTCGTCCTTCCATAGCATCATCCCCCAGCACGAGCGCCTGGTCCTGGGCGCCATCGACGACACCCAGCTACCCGCCTTCGCCATGCGTGAGCCGTACTGGTGGGAGATGCGGGATGGGGACTTCGCCGCCCGCAGCCGGGCCAACGGCAACGCCATGCAGCTCGAGGAGCGTCATGGCGGGAAGATCCGGTTCGGCGGCGGCCTGTTCGTGCATACCTTCTACCGCCTGGTCCCTCCCTCCGAGTTCTTCGAGGACCATCCCGAGTACTTCAGCCTGATCGACGGCGAGCGCCGCATCGGCTGGTCGCAGCTCTGCCTGACCAACCCCGACGTGCTCCGCATCGTCACCGAGCGCGTCCTGGAGGCCATCCGGAGCGACCCGGGGGCGAAGCTCTTCAGCGTGAGCCAGAACGACTGGGATGGCCACTGCCAGTGCGAGAGCTGCATGGAGATCGAGGAGCGGGAGGAATCGCCGGCGGGACCGCTCATTCACTTCGTCAACCAGGTGGCCGAGGCCGTCGAGCGTGAGTACCCGGATGTATGGATCGAGACCCTGGCCTACCAGTACACCCGGAAGCCGCCGAAGACCATCCGGCCCAGACACAACGTGGTGCCCCGGCTGTGCACCATCGAATGCGACTTCTCTCTCCCCCTGGATGAGAGCCCCTACCCGCAGAACGTGCGGTTCGTCGACGACATCCAGGGCTGGTCGGCCATCACCGACAAACTCTACGTGTGGGACTACACCACCAACTTCCACAACTTCGTCGGCCCCCATCCCAACTTCCCGGCCATCCCCGAGAACATCCGGTTCTTCCGCGACAACCGGGTCGTGGGGCTCTTCGAGCAGGGCAACAACCAGGGCCCCCATGGTGAGTTCGGCGAGCTGCGGGCCTGGCTTATCGCCAAGCTACTGTGGAACCCCGACCAGCCCGTGGAGCCCCTGCTGGATGACTTCTTCCAGGGCTACTACGGCGCCGCGGCGGGTCCCATACGGAAGTACTTCGATGAGCTGCAGACTCTGGCCCTCGACCCCGAGATAGACGTGCGCATCTTCGGATCCATGCGCAACGACTGGCTGACCATGGACTTCATCGAGCGCGCCGAGGGGTTGTGGGCCGAGGCCGAGAGCCTGGCCGCCGGCGATCCCGACCTGCTCTACCGGGTCCGCATGAGCGGGCTCTGCGTGCTCTGGGCGCGCCTGAAGCTAATGGGGGATCCCGAGCCCGTGTTCGAGCTGCGCGAGGGCCGCCTGATGTACCGGGGCGTCGATCCGAAGTACGTGGAGACCGGGCGGGAGCTCCTGCGCCGGGTGGAGGAGGGCGACGTCCGGGTCCGGGAGTACACCGGCTACCATCAGCAGGAAGTCCTCGATATCGAGGGCTTCGTGAACGGCTTCGCGGTTGCCGAGGCACAAGGCGCCGAGGCCGATGTGGCCGTCGCGCCCATGCCCGGCGCCGGGGCGGTGCGATGGAGCGTCGGCGATGGGCCCAACCTGGTCTCACCCGCCCTCGGCGGCGTGCAGATCACGAGCGATCATCGACGCCTGGAGAGGGCGGACACCACCGAGTTCGAGCTGGTCGAGGCCAGTGAAGGCACCATTACCCTTCGGCAGGCCCCGCCCCGGGCGGTATGGGGCCCCCAGACGAGGGAGCGCCCCAAGGTCGAGCGGGTGGTGGCCCTGGACGGCGGCTCGCTGACGATCACCCAGACGTACTCCATGGAGCAGCAGCGGGCCGACGTGGCACCAGCCGTCCGAGTGCCGCTGGATGCCGAGGGCCCCGTGACGCTGCGCTGGGGCAACGCGGAGACGACGCTGGCCGCCGACGCGAGCACCACCCACGAGCTGCCCGCCGACACGGAGACCGTGGAGGTCACCTTCGGCGATCGCGGACGAACGCTTCGGGTCAACCTGCCGGAGGGTGAAAAGGACGAGGTGCGGGTCACGATGACGCCCAATGATGGCGTCCTGCTCATCGCCGCCCTGCCGGAGACGCGGATCGGGCCGGAGTCCCCCTTGCGGCTGGCGGTCACTCTGGAGGCTGGTGGCTAGCGGCCCGCACAGCGTGGAAGAAGGCCCGCAGCTTGTCCGGGTCCTTGATCCCCGGCTCCGCCTCCACGCCCGAGGAGACGTCGACGGCGTAGGGCCGCAGCAGCTCGATGCGCTCGGTCACGTTCTCCGGTCCCAACCCGCCGGCGAGGATGGGGCTCCTGCATCGCGCGATGGCCGCCCGAGCCAGGTCCAGGGGGACCGTCTTCCCCGTTCCGCCGTGGCGGCCGGGCACATGGGCGTCGATGAGATGGGCGGCCACGGGCCAGCATTCCATCTCGGCCAGCGAATCCTCGTCCCGCACCCCGATGGCGCGGATGACGGGTACGGAGCCCAGATCCTCCAGGATCGAAGGAGGCTCCTCGCCGCAGAGCTGGACCGCCGAGAGCGCCAGAGCGTGCACCCGCTCCAGCACCCATTGGGCCGGGCTGTTGACGAACACGCCCACCCGGCCGACCAAGGGCGGGACGGCGTCGGCGACGCGCAGGGCTCGGTCAAGGGTGAGGTAGCGCGGGCTCTCCGCGGCGAAGATCATGCCGATGGCGTGGGCGCCCAGGCTTGCGGAGAGGGCGGCGTCCTCGGGCCGTGTGATGCCGCAGATCTTCACCCGCGTCATAGCGATCGGCCCGCCTCGACGAGCTCCCGCGCGGCGGCCTCGACATCCTCCTGGCGCATGAGCTGCTCGCCCACGAGGACGGCGTCGGCACCCCACCCGCGCACGGCTTTCAGGTCCTCGGTGGTCCGGATGCCACTCTCGGAGACCAGGACCACATCGCTCAGGTTCAGCTCTCGTGCCACGTCCCGTGTCGTCTCCAGGGTCACCTCAAATGTCCTGAGGTTGCGGTTGTTGACGCCGAGGATGGTGGCTCCGGCCTCGAGGGCGATGCGCGCCTCCTCCAGGGTGTGGGCCTCGATCAGGGCGTCGAGTCCACGCTCCTCGGCGGCGGCGCGCAGGCGCGTGAGCTGGTCCAGGGTCAGAGCGGCGACGATAAGCAGGATCGCGTCGGCCCCATACGCCACCGCTTCATCGATCTGGTACTCATCGACCACGAAGTCCTTGCGTAGAAAGGGGCGTCCAGCCTCGGCCTTGGCCTCCCGCAGATGCTCCAGGGCGCCCTGGAAGAAGGGCTCGTCGGTCAGGCAGGATATGGCCGCCACGCCGGCGTCCCGATATGCGGCGGCCAGCTCCCCGGGCACGAAGCTCTCGCGGATGATCCCAGCCGAGGGCGAGGCCTTCTTGATCTCGGCAATCACCGCCAGGCCCGGCCCGGCCAGGGCTTCCCGGAACCCTCCTGGCGGAGGGGCATGACGATCGGGGAGGCTCTCCGGCGGGCGCTCCAGCTTGCGCCGCTCCAGGTCGCGGCGGGTGCGCTCCAGGATCCGGTCCAAGATCATGGGCCAGCCCCCGAGGCCATGTCGACCAGCTCGCTGAGCTTCCCCGCGGCGGCCCCGGACCGGACCGACTGCCTGGCCTGCTCCATCGCCTCGGCGGGCTCATCGGCAAGGCCGGCGACGATGATGGCCGCGGCGGCGTTGATCAGCGCGATGTCGGTGCACGCGCCATCCCCGCCGTCCAGGATCCTCCGCAGGATGGCCGCCGATTCCTCCGGGCTGCCGCCGAGCAACTCCTGCGCTTCCCTGCGAGGTACCCCAAAATCCTCGGGCGTCCATGTGCTCCGCGTGACCGTCTCGCCTCGAACGATGGCGACGATGGTGGGCTCCAGGGTGGAGATCTCATCCATGCCGCACTCGCCGTGGACCACCAGGGCCTGCTCCACGTCGAGCCGCGCCAGCGCCCCGGCGACCTTGGGCACGAACTCGCCCGAGAACACGCCCACGAGCTGGCGCCGGGCCCCCGCTGGATTGGTCAGGGGACCCAGCACGTTGAAGACCGTCCGAACGCCCATCTCCTTGCGCGGGCCGATGGCGTGCTTCATGGCGGGGTGGAGTAGGGGGGCGAAGAGGAACCCGATGCCCACCTCGTCGACGCACCTGCCGACCAGCTCGGGCGGAGCCTCGATGTTCACGCCAAGGGCCTTGAGAACATCGGCGCTGCCGCACTGGCTGGAGACGGCCCGGTTACCGTGCTTGGCCACCCTCACGCCGGCACCGGCGGCGATGAACGCCGCCGTGGTGGAGATGTTGAAGGTGTCCACGCCATCGCCGCCCGTGCCGCAAGTGTCCACCACGCCGCCCGAGGTGCAGGGAATCCGAAGCACGTTCTCACGCATGACCTGGACGAAGCCGGCGATCTCCTGGTCGGTCTCGCCCTTCATGCGGGTGGCGGCGAGGAAGGCGCCGATCTGGGCCTCGGTACACTCGCCGGACATGATCGCCGCCATGGCGGCTCGGGCTTGATCCTCGGTAAGGTCACGGCCCTCCAGAAGCTGGGGCAGAACGTCCCTGACCGTGTTCACGAAGCCTCACTTCCAATCTTGCCGTCCAGGAAGTTCTTCAGAAGCTCGCGGCCGTACTCGGTGACGATGGATTCCGGGTGGAACTGCACACCCTCGATGGGGGCCGATCTGTGGCGCAGGCCCATGATCTCGCCCTGGTCGGCAGTGCGTGCCGAGATCTCCAGGGAGTCGGGCAGACTGGCCTCCTCCACGAGAAGTGAATGGTACCGTACGGCAGTGAAGGGGGAGGGGAGGCCGGCGAACAGGCCCCGTCCGTCATGCTCGATGGGCGAGGTCTTGCCGTGCATCAGCCGGCCGGCACGGATGACCTTCCCGCCGAACTCGTGGCCGAGCGACTGGTGGCCCAGGCAGACGCCGAGAGTGGGAATTCCCCGCTCCTCACCGAAGACCCGGAGCGCCCGGCAGGAGACCCCCGCCTCCAGGGGCGTCTTCGGCCCGGGCGAGACGCAGATGCGCTCCGGCGCCAGCTCCTCGATCTGCTCCAGGGTGATCTGGTCGTTGCGGTGGACGACGATGTCCTGGGTCATCTCACCCAGATACTGGACCAGGTTGTAGGTGAAGCTGTCGTAGTTGTCGATGACCAGGATCATTGCTGCTCCCCCGCCCGGTCGATGGCCGCGAAGAGGGCCGCGGCCTTGTTGAGGGTCTCCTCATACTCCTTGGAGGGCACGGAATCGGCCACGATGCCCGCGCCGGCCTGCACGTGGGCGACGCCCCGATCGATGACGATGGTGCGGATGGCGATGCCTGTATCCATGTTGCCAGAGAACCCGAAGTATCCCACGGCGCCGGCGTACACGCCCCGCCGGGTGGGCTCCAGCTCGTCGATGATCTCCATAGCCCGGATCTTCGGCGCGCCCGACACGGTGCCGGCGGGGAAGGTGGCGGCGAGGACATCGTACTGGTCCATGTCCTCGCGCACCCGGCCCCGCACGTTGGAGACGATGTGCATGACGTGGCTGTAACGCTCGACCACCATGAGCTCATCGACCTCGACGCTGCCGAACTCGCAGACCCGGCCCAGATCGTTCCGGCCCAGGTCCACGAGCATGATGTGCTCGGCGCGCTCCTTCTCGTCGCTGAGCAGCTCCTGCTCCAGTGCGAGATCCTCGGGCCGGGTCTTCCCCCTCGGGCGGGTGCCGGCGATGGGCCGAACCACGGCCTCGCCATTGTCGTAGGTGACCAGGATCTCGGGCGAGGAGCCGACCACGTAGAGGCCCCCGATGGCCAGGTAGAACATGTACGGTGAGGGGTTGACGATACGCAGGGCCCGGTAGATCTCGAAGGGCGGCGCCCCGGCCCGGCGGGAGAATCGCTGGGATAGAACGACCTGGATGATGTCCCCCGCGGCGATGTACTCCTTGCAGGCGTCCACGGCGGCCTCGAAGTCGGCCCGCTCGAAGTTGCTGGAGGTGCCCTCCCGCAGCTCGGGGCGGATCTCCCGTCCATACCAGGTGCGCGGCCCTTGGATGTCCTCCCCCTCGGGCGGACGCTGGAGCCGCTCTACCGTGTCACGGATCCGCTCGGCCGCTCGGTCGTAGGCGGCGTCTGGATCGCCATCCACGTGGGCGTTGACCACCACTTTCATGGTGTGGGTCACGTGGTCGAAGATGACCAGCTCATCGGTGCCCAGCAGAAGCACGTCGGGCAGGCCCAGGTCGTCGTTGGGCGCATCGGGCAGTCGCTCGAAGAACCTCACGGTGTCGTAGCCGACGTATCCCACGGCGCCGCCCGTGAACCGGGGCAGCCCCTCCACATGCACGGGCTGGTAGCCGGAGAGTAGCTCCCGCACCACGTCCAGCGGGGATTCGTCCTCCCGAAGTCCGCGTTGGCTCGAGTGCTCGCCATGCTCCAGCCAGACCCGGTCGCCGCGGGCGCGGAGGACGAAGAAGGGGTTGTGGCCGATGAAGCTATGGCGGCCCAGGTGCTCGCCATCGGCCACGCTCTCGAGCAGGAAGGTGTTCTCCTCGGTGCCCAGCTTGCCGAGAACGGAGACGGGCGTCTCCAGGTCGGCCAGCAGCTCCTCGTAGACGGGGATGAGGTTACCCTTCTCGGCGAGCCGCCGGAACTCCTCACGGTCGGGAACAGGCACGGCGTTCTCCCTCCAGCAGATACGAAAAAAGCCGGGAACCATTGTAAGCTCCCGGCCTCACCGACACCATCTCACGCAGGGCGAAGGGGGGCCTAGTTGGCCCACCACCAGAGGTTCTGAAGATTGGGGACTGGCTGTTTCAGCATGGCAAGGAGTGTAGGGGACGAGGTGCCGGCTGTCAACGCCGCGCCGCCGCCGGGGCGCCTAGGGCAAGGACCGCGGGCCCCGTGCGCGAACCTCATCATCGGCGCGGGCGTCCCTTAGTAGCCCGGCCCACAACCTCGAGGAGCGTGGAGACCACCGATGATGAGCCCCGACAATGGCATGACCCGCAGGGACTTCCTCAAGGCCGCTGGACTCGCAGTGGGAGGCGCGGCCCTGGCCGGCAGCGCCGGCTCGATCTTCGCCCAGGAGGGTGGCCCGAGGGTGGGCATCGCCCGATCCGATCTGGTCCTCACCGATGACGGCCTGAACGCTCCGCTGCTGGGCCAGTTGATCGACGAGGCCGTCATGTGGGCCGTCGCCGAGGACACGCCCGAGAAGGCCTGGGCCAAGTGCTTCTCCGCCGACGAGGTGGTGGGCATCAAGCCCAACGGCATCGCCGGCTACGAGCTATCGACCCTCCCCGAGACCATCGAGCATTGCGTCTACCGGCTCGAGGAGGTGGGCATCGATCGCGACCGCATGATCGTGTGGGAGCAGAACCCGAACCACCTCGCCGCGTGTGGCGTGCCCCTGGATGACGTGCCGTGGGGTGTCCGCGCCGTCTCGGCGGGGGACAGCCTGGGTGAGACGGTTCGCAACGGCAGCTTCACCGACAAGCTCTGCACCGTCCTGGACGAGTGTGACGCCATTCTCAACCTGCCGATCCTCAAGGATCACTCCATCTCCGGCGTGACGGTGGCCATGAAGAACCACTACGGTTCCATCGGCAACCCCGGTGCCCAGCACGCCGACATCCACCGCAAGCTGGTGGACCTGAACGACCTGCCCCAGATCAAGGACAAGACCCGGCTGATCGTCTGCGACCTGGTGCATAACGTCGTCGACGGCGGCCCCTTCGGCTCTCCGCACTACTTCCCGGGCGGGATGCTGGCGGCCACGGACTTCGTGGCGTGCGATGCCGTGTGCTGGTACGCCATCGAGGAGGAGCGCGCCAACCGGGACCTGCCGACCCTCAAGGCCGCCGGCCGGGAGCCCCTCTACATCGCCGCGGCTCAGGAGCGCGGCCTGGGCGTGGCCGAGCTGGAGCGGATCAACGTTAACATCATCGATATGTAGCGCTTCGAGGAGGGTCGCCATGCTTCCCAGGCTCGCACTGCTGAGTGTCGCCCTATGCTCCGTCGCCGCCGCGGGCGAGATCGCGGTTCCCGCCCATACCCACTCGAACGCCAGTCAGGGCGTGGTGGGCAGCGACCCCAACTGGGGCGAGCTGGCGGTGTGCCACGGCGAGGGCGGCTGGCAGGAGTGGGCCTTCGAGTGCGAGGAGGCGGGTCGCTACTACCTGCACGCGTACTATGCTTCGGGCGATGAGCGGCCCCTCCGGCTGTGGATCAACGATGAGCAGGTCGCCGATGCGGCTCTGGCCGAGCCCACCGGCGGCTTCTACCCCGACCACCTGGAGTGGGCGACGGTGGGGCCGGTGGACCTCGGCATGGGCGAGCACGTGCTCAGGGTGGAAGCCCACGCCCATACCCCCCACCTCGCCGGCTGGGTCCTCTCCACCGATCCCGAGGAGTGGGACCGCAAGGCCTTCGCCGAGCGGTTCCCCGATCCCATCGAGCTGGTCACCGGCAAGGTGGCCGAGATCGAAGCCGAAATGGCCGCGACCCGCCGGTGGCTGATCGAGGAGCATGGCATCGAGCGGATCCTCTTCATCAAGAGGAACACGTACACGCCCAACCACTACTATACCG
>WJIW01000528.1 GCA_014730065.1 Armatimonadia bacterium
AACGCTTGGCGCCCCCGATCTGCTATCGGGAGACCTATCGGCATGCCCGCCTTGCGAGGCCATCGTCCATGCCGCGGCTCACATAAGCTACGACGACGCCGACCCGGAGATTGCGCGCACCAACTGCGTCGGCGTCCAGCAGATGCTGGGCCTGGCGGAGCGGTGGGGCACCCGGCTCCTCCTGGGGATATCGAGCATCGGGGTCATCGGCGCCCCCGAGGCTTATCCCATAGCGGAGGACCACCCCGTCGCTCCACCGACCGCCTACCACGCGTCCAAGCTATTCTCCGAGCACGTGCTGTCCCTGGCCGGCGACGAGTCGCGACCCGCCGCATCGCTACGGATCACCTCGCCCGTGGGCAAGGGTATGCCGGGCGGGCGCATCCTATCGGTCTTCGTGGACCGTTGCCTTAGGGAGCAGCCTCTCACCCTGGCTGGCCGGGGCACGCGCCGCCAGAACTACGTCGACGTGCGTGACGTGGCGAGAGCCGTGAGCCGCTGGCTCCATCAGCCCAGCCAAGGCGTCTACAACGTAGGCGGCGATGGCTGCACGTCGAATGCGGACCTCGCGCGGGAATGCGTTAGGGTAACGGGCTCGGGATCCGAGATCATCTTCGAGGGTACCGATCCCGCCGAAGGTCAGGTCTGGGACGTATCCAGCGCGGCGGCCAGCGCGGCCTTCGGCTACGAGCCGGAGTGCACTCTGACGTCGGCCATCGAGGAGGTGGCCCGAGGCATTGCGGGTCGCACTGATTAGTGACATCCACGCCAACCACCATGCCCTCACGGCTCTCTCAGGCAGCCTCGACTCGGCCGACAGGGTGCTCTGCCTGGGTGACTTGGTGGGGTACTACTGCGAGGTGAACGAGGTCATCGACCGTCTGAGGGAGATGGAAGCGATCTGCGTCCGCGGGAACCACGACCAGTTCCTTCTGACCGGCGTGCCCGAGTCGGCTTCCGAGCATGTTCGGTGGGGCATCGAGCACGCCGCCGGGTCCATCAGCGAGGACAACTTGGCGTACCTGTGGCGGTCGCCTCTGAGCCTCGGCATCGAGCTGGCCGGCCGGAGGATCTTGCTGACCCATGGAAGCCCCTGGCGGCCCCTTGAGGACTACCTCTACGCTGACAACCCCGAGCTGGACCGACTCGCCCACTTCGACTACGACGTGATCGGCTTGGGCCAGACCCATCGCCCGCTCAGCCGGGACGACTCGCGGCCCATGGTGATCAATCCAGGAAGTGTGGGCCAGTCGCGGCATCGCCGGGCGGTCGCGTGTGCCGCCCTTCTCGACACGGCGTCATTGACCGTGACCCATGTGGAAGTACAGTATGATCCCGATCCCGTCATGGCCTTAGCCCGCGCCAACGGGGCCGGCGAGTGGATCGCGAAACACCTGGCTGCGGGCCCTTAGCGGAGGCGCGGGATGGCCACCTACTACCATCGAGCGGCCCATGTTCCCGAGGTTGATCTGCGCCCACCCGACCCCTCCTGCCCGATCTGCGGCCATACCGAGCGGATTCCGAGGTACGAGCTGCAGAGCGAGCCTGAGGTCCTGCTGCTGGGCTGCCCAAGATGCCACGTGGCATCGGCGTCGCGCATGCCCACCGAGGAGGCCCTCGATAGGCTATACGGCTGCTACTATGCCGGCGACCCAAACCCCGGCGGATCATGCACCTTCGATGACCCCGAACGGCTCGGACGGGCCATCGCCAGGGAGTACTCGCCTCGGGTCGATCGCGACCCCAGCCTGAGGGTGCTGGACTTCGGCGGAGGCGACGGCACCATCGCCGCGAAAGTTGTCCAGGCCCTGGCCCACGCGTACCCCGGGGGCGGAGAGGTCACTCTTGTCGATGCCAGCGGGACACCGCCCACCGACGCCGAAGGGGTGCGCTTCTCTGTGCATCGGACCATTGCGGACGCGCCTGAGAGGGAGTTCGACTTGGTGATCGCGAGCGCGGTGCTGGAGCACATCCCGTACCCCCGCCCGGTGCTGCTCTCCCTGCTCGAAGCCCTGGGCGGGGGAGGATTGTTCTACGCCCGCACGCCCTTTATGCTGCCGCTTGCCCGGTGCATGCCCACGCGGCGGATCGGCAGGGAGCTGCTGTGCTATCCGTACCATGTCCACGACATGGGCGACCGGTTCTGGGATGGGGTACTGGAGGTACTTGGCATGGCGGGGGAGTACCATGTTAGGCGGTCCAGGCCATCCATAGTGGAGCAGACCATGCGGCGACACCCTGTCCGCGCAGCCGCCGCTCGTCTGCTCAAGGCGGGCCGCCGCCTGTTCGGGCCCCACTACCGTCTGGTGGGCGGCTGGGAGGTATTCGTGGAGCGAGACCATGGCGAAATGCCGGCAGGAGGAGACAGGCGATGACGGCACCCGAGCCGAGCTCAGGCCCAGTCGAGCTTTCCGTGGTCGTCCCCGTCTACGGCTCCGAGGACACTCTGAAGCCCCTTTACGAGCGGATAGCCCAGACCCTGCAGAACCGAGGTACCTCCTACGAGGTGGTTTTCGTCGATGACGACAGTCGCGACGGCTCCTGGTCGGTGCTTCAAGCCCTGAAGGCCCGCCACCCGGGCTCCATCGTCCTCGTGCGGCTGACGCGCAACTTCGGCCAGCACAACGCCCTGATGTGCGGGTTCCACCATGCCCAGGGCCGGCTCATCCTCACCATGGATGATGATCTTCAGAACCCACCCGAGGAGATCCCCAAGCTCCTCGATGCCTTGGAGCGAGGGGACCATGACGTCATTTACGGCACGCCTCGGCGGAGCAGGCAGAACGGGCTCCGACGCGGCGGCTCCGCCCTCGTGCGATGGTTCTACCGGAAGGTCTTCAGGTCAGCCGTCGACATCAGCTCCTTCCGGCTGATCAGTGCCGAGATCATGCCCGGCATCCTCCGATACGACCTCAACTTCACTTTCCTCGATGGACTTCTGGCATGGCACACCCAGCGCATCGGGAGCGTGGCGGTGGACCACATGCCCCGAGCCCAAGGCTCGAGCCGGTACAGTGTCGCCAAGCTGGTGACCCTGGCCCTGAATCTGTTCACTAACTTCAGCCTTGGGCCCCTTCAGGCCATCTCCATCATGGGGATGATCTCGGCCTGCCTGGGCATCGCCGGCGGCCTGTACTTCCTCGTCATGCGGCTCGCCGGCGGCATCGCCGTGCCCGGCTACGCCTCGATCATCGTTGCCAGCCTGATCCTGGGTGGGCTGCAACTCCTCAGCCTCGGCGTCATTGGCGAGTACATCGGGCGTATCCACATGAACCTGAACCGCAAGCCTCAGTTCGCCGTGCGATCGGTGGAGGGGCGGGAGGCCGGAGCCGAGTCCGGCCCACCGGAGGCGCCATCGGGCCCGACTGCGTAGACGGCCAGGACAGGCCCGGGGGAGACCAGATCTAGACCGTCTGGGGAGCTGGCCCAGTCGGGACGCCCGGGCGCCCGTACCAGCAGGTAGTCCAGGCCGAGGGAGCGGGCCCCATCGGCCGCCGCCGAGGGGTCGGTAGCCTCGAACACAGCCGCCAGCTCCCTCTCGAAGGCCTGAGCAGCCGCCTCGTCATCCACATGTCCCGCGTATGCGCCACGACGCCAAGAGCTGCTGGCCACGGGCCGCCCCAGCAGCGTGGGGTAGCCGAACCGCAACAGAACCCAGGCCCGATCGCTCTGCCCGACCGGGCGGCCATGGACCATAGCCATGGACCTAGGCGTGAGTGGGCTGGACCAGCGTCCGGGAGTGTAGTTCAGCTCGTCCACGACGTTGTGCACCAGGTCAGTTCTATCCTCGAAGAGCCCCGCCGGGCAGCCGACCCGGGCATCGGACGGTAGCTTCTGATCAAGCTCGGTGAGACGGTCAACGAGGCGAGCATCCATGATGCCTCCATACTGGCCGCCCACCATGAACTGGGAGTTCAGCACCAGGCACAGGGCGAGGAAGCCGCTCAAAGCCACCACACCAACGCGTCTGACGGTGGAGCTTGCTCGGTTCGCGGCGCAGGCGGGGGGTACCCACCAGGACAGCACCCACCCCCCACACATCCCAACTCCCAGGCCGCTCAGCGACCAAAGGACGCGACCCACTGTGAGGCCCATGGCCAGCAGGTTGGCTCCGTAGTAGGCCGCGCTGAGCCCCAGCAACCCTCCGCAGATCACCGATGCCCATCGCATGGCTCGCGGCCTTCTCCAGAGCGCCTCACACGGGCCGGAAGCCAGGACCACGGCTCCAACGATGGCCGCGAGCACGATCATGTGGGCACTACCCACCGAGAGGTACGTGGGCGATAGCTCCGTTGGCCACATCGATGCCATTCCTAGCACAGTGCAAAGACCGGCAGCCAGGTAGACGGTCAGAAGATGCCTGGCCAGGACAACGGCGGCCACCCCGGCCAGCCACAATCGCGCGTGGTGTAGGGCGCCCCAGCGTCCCACCACCCACCCCACGGCCTCATGCTGGGGACTTAGGGCCTCCGTCGACCCAATGGGGCCCAGTACCCGGGCCGCCACCAGCCACATCGTCACGGCGCATGCAGCCACGGTGGCCATCGCCCAGCTTACCGGCAGGCGATGCCACACCACGGCAGCGATGGCGACCACCACCACACCGACCAGGTGCAGGGGTCCCAGGAGTAGATTCAGACCCAGGCCTGTGGCCATGATTGCTCCGAGGAGCGGACCCGCCCAGGGACGTCGGGCGGGGTCCCATAGCGCGACCAGTGTGGCCGTCGTAACGAGGGTGAGGCCCAGTCCCAGGCCGCCTAGGCTCCCCAGAACATCTGCATTGAAGCCCGCGGCCGGGTTCGGCCAGGGCAGACCCTCCCACGGGGCGCCGCGAGCGGCAGTCAGGCAGCGGCGCGCGAACAGGGCCAGCACGTGGGCGGAGCCGATGCAGCAGGCGATCAGAGGCCCTAGGGCGGCCACGAAACGGCCCTGTCCATGTCCCGCCACAGCCACGCCCAGACCGCTCAACCCCAACAGGATCGCCAGGAGGCATAGGGGATGGACCACACGCCACAGCGCGTCCATGGGGCCCAGCGGCAGTGCGGTGGCCACCCCCCCAGCGACCTCCATCACGAAGTAATGGTATCGAAGGGTGGCCCCGGGAAGGGAGGGATGCTCCGGTGGTGATTGGTGGGCCGCCGCGACCGAGGCCGAGAAGAACGCCGCGTCGGTGAAGCCGAACTGGAGGGAGCCGTCGGGTAGAGGGTGGACACTGCGGCTCGCCGCTGAGGTGTACGCGAGGGTGATCACCATCATCACCACGACGGCGTAGATGGAGATCCCCTGCTCGCTCTCGGATGCCTCGCGCCAGTGGCGGATCCAGAGCCCAGAGCCGGTGATGCCGAGCGCCACCCACGCGATAAGCACGCCGTGCCCCCAGAGAAGTCCCATGGGCCGCAGGAGGCACAAGGCGAGCATCAGACCGAGAAGTCCCACGCCCACGGACGCGAGGGTGGACACCGAGGGCCTGAGCCGGCCGAATGCCGCTAGTAGGATCAGGTACCCGGTCCCCATACAGGCGATGGTCAACCCGAGGAGGCCCGTGACGGAGGGCCACAAGGCGCGGGCGAAGGGCGCCGCCGCAAGCACCATCGTAAGCACCAACGCCGCCACCGCCCACGGAAGCGGCACCTTGGGCACAGCCCGATGGGCCTGGCTCGTACGGGGTGCGCCGGAGGCCCACTCGGCTCCACCGTGGGTGTTCGCTCGCAACTCGGGATCAACTCCGGTCCGCAATCTTCGCGCGGCCCACCGAGCTTCCCTTGCGCACACACCCACGATACGTACGCGCGGGTCCAGGGCTGTGCCCACGCAACTGCCACCCCGCCGGCCTCACGCCTCGGAGCGACCGGTGATGCTCGATGGGGTGGTGCTGGAGCCTGCGGGGTTTGACATGGCGTGGGATCATCCATACTATACCAATAATACTACGGGAGGCAGTGAGCCATGAGCCAGGCCGTGGTGGTGGGATCTCTCGTCGGCGGCACCCTTGCCCTGCTCGTGCCGTGGGTCGTATCCATGGTGCTTCGTGGCCGCCATCCGGCCGTGAGGCACACCCTATGGCGGCTGGGGCTCATCGTCTTCTGGCTGGTGCCCATCGCCGCACTGACCGCACACCTCGTGGGGGTTACTCAACCTGTAGTGGTGCCGGCGCATCGGCTCTCAGAGGAGGTGCCCAACTTCTCCTCCTTGGAGACCCGGGCCGTCAGGCTCCCCCCCTTGTTGCTCGCCAGCTTCACCTGGTCGCGCGGCGGGACGCCCTACGGTGCCATTCCGATCGGTCTGGGCATTCTCATCGCGCTCTGGGTCACCGTTGGCGTTATGGTCTGGCTCGTGCGCCGGCGCGGTGAAGCTGCCCTGTGGAGGGTTCTCCGCCGAGCCGAGCCATGCGAAGATCCCGATGTGCTAACTCTCGCCGAGAGCGTCCACGCCGAACTGGGCATGGTCGGGGGCGTGTGGGTGAAGATGTCGCCCGATGCCTGCATTCCTTTCGCGCTGGCCAACCTGGAGCATCGGTGGATCGTGCTTCCCGCGGATTTCGATCCCCAGGCTCCGGGAGCCGCTTCGGTGTTGGCTCACGAGATGACTCACCTGCAGCGGGGGGATCCCCTGACGGACCGATTGGCCCGGTTGACATCCACCCTGGCATGGTGGCATCCCCTCGTTCACCTGGCGGGGCGGCACCTGCGCCGGACGGCCGAGGAGGCGGCCGACGACGAAGCGCTGTCGCTCGCTAGCTCGCCCGATGGCTATGCCGCCGAGCTGCTACGGTATGCGGAGCAGGCGGTCGGAGCCGACCGGCACGCCGCCTCGTACCGGGGCGGCATCCTCTCTGCCAGGGTCCGGCGGATTCTGGCCGCTGGCGTGCGGCGAGCGACCCCGCTCTCGACCGCTTCGATGCTTCTGACCTTCGCTGGCCTCGCCGCGGTGTGCATCGCCGCTGGCGTCCACGACTTCAGCACCCCCGGCTACTCCG
>WJIW01000529.1 GCA_014730065.1 Armatimonadia bacterium
CCAGCCGTATTCCGAAGGCTGGTCCAGGTCTCGTCATCGAGAACCATCTCGACGAGCACATAGCCCGGGTAGACCTTGCGCCGGATGGTCTTCTTCCTGCCCTGGACCATACGTGTCTCTTCCTCCATGGGCACCTCGACACGGTACACCCGGTCGTCGAGCCCGGAGGCTTGGACCATGCGCTCGATGTTGGCTTTGACCTTGGACTCCTGGCCGGTATGGGTATAGATCACGTACCAGCCTCGTCGTCCTCGTCCGAAGGAACGCACTGCAACTTCCCCCTCAGGGAAGCACCGCTAGACTATGGATCTCCCGTGGGTTCCGTAGAGGTCCAGCCATGAGTCGGCGACCCACTGGAAGATGGCCTGGAACAGGGCGATGTACGCCGCCACCCCCACGATGACCGTCAAGACGAGAATCGTGTAGTGCTTGATCTCGTCCCACGACGGCCAGACCACCTCACGCAGCTCGTGCATGACCTCCTTGAGGAAGCGTCGCGCCGAGCGGTACCAACCAATGATGAAGAACGGCTTCGCTGTTCCGCTAGCCACGAACCTGATCCTAACTGCCTAAGCGCGGCGAGAAGACTTGGGATTACACCTGCGGATCGACCGACCCCGCGGGGAAGAACAGGAAATGGCAGGCGAGACAGGACTTGAACCTGCAACCTACGGTTTTGGAGACCGTTGCTCTGCCAATTGAGCTACTCGCCTGCGGCCCTAGTGGCGCAACTTCGTTTCCACGTGATCCGTGTGGCGCCGGTCTTTCTTGCAGTACTTCTTCAATTTCAGTTTGCTCTTGACATTCGTGCGGTTCTTGACGGTCACGTAATTGTACCGACCGCACTCGTTGCACGCAAGAACTATCTTATCGGCTGGCATACGCCGTCACCCGATCCCTTCAGGCGGCGTCGCCGCACTGACGGATTATGGAGCCCTCGACCGGGCTTGAACCGGTGACCTCATCCTTACCAAGGATGCGCTCTACCGACTGAGCTACGAGGGCGTGACCTATGGGCTCGCCCGGCTCCGTGGCCGGAATCTTGATGGTGGAGGGGGAGGGATTCGAACCCCCGTAGGGCGAAGCCCACTGGGTTTACAGCCCAGCTCCATTAGCCACTCGGACACCCCTCCACGAGGCACCCATAAGAAAGCCACGGACGCCTCCGGCGGCCGCAGCTTTGGTATCCTAGCACACTGCCCACGACGTGTAAAGCGCTATTGCACCCTATCTCGCGCAAACCGCCAACTCGGCCCTCGGCCCCTCGTCCGGTACGCTTGACGCCGAGGCCCCGGCCTGCTACATTCTCGTCGACCCACCATCGCGCATGGCGAGCGTCGCCTAGTTGGTTAAGGCGCCAGATTGTGGATCTGGAGATCACGGGTTCAAGTCCCGTCGCTCGCCCCATTATTCCCTAACCAACGCGCCCCGGGAAGCGAGGCCTTGCCGGGGCGTTTGTGTGCGGCCCGCCCCATCGCGGGCTCACCCGAGGTGGAGAGACGCCGTGACATCCAAAGACCCAGGGGCGATACAGCTCGCCCCGCCCCGAGGCACCACCGATTACTCGCCCGAGTCCATGGCGGCCCTTGCTCGCACCATCGCCGCCCTCGAGGGCGTCCTCGACCGGGCCGGATACCCCGCCGTTCGCACCCCCATGTTCGAGCGGTTCGGCTTGCTGGCCATGCGGGCCGGCGATGCCATTCGCCACTCCATGTTCACCTTCACTTCCGAGCGAGTCGAATACGCCCTCCGGCCGGAGATGACCACTCCCGTCGGCCGCATGGTGGCCTCGGGCGAGCTTGGCGGCCCCCCGCCGAGGAGGGTGCGCTACGCCGCCCCGTGCTTCCGGTACGAGCGGCCGGGCTCTCGCCGGCAGCGGGAGTTCACCCAGGTCGGCGCCGAGCTTTTCGATGCACCCGCGCCCTGGGGCGATGTGGAGATGATCGCCCTGGCCAGCGAGTGCGCCCATGCCGTCGATGGTGACCGCATCCGCCTCCGTATCGGGAACATAGGCGTTTTCGGATCCCTCCTCGCTGACCTCGACTCCGAAGCTCGGGCCGTGGCCGGCAACCTCCTGAACGACGCCCTCACCGTGGAGGCCCGCTGCGCCGGGCTCGAGACCACCGAGGCCGTCGACGACGGTCTCAGCGGCTGGCTGCGCGATCTCGGCGCCAGCGTGTTCCGCCTTCAGCAGCGCGTAGGGCCGCCCGAGTCGGGCCCACTCGAGCTTCCGCCCGAGTACACCGTCGATGCCGTCAAGCGGCTCGCCAAGGAGCTTCCCCAGGCGTCCCGGGATGCTACTCGACGGGGGCTAGTATCCCTCGCCGGCCTGCCCGAGGAGACGGCCGGCAAGCTGGTGGAGGGCACCCAGGTGGGGGGGGCCGTGGAGGATGTGGTGGCCCGAGGCCGGGAGCTGCTGGGAGACGCCGCCGCACCCGCCCTGGAATCGCTTCAGGAGGTGTGCAGCCTGGCGGCGGAGGTCGGTGTGACCGGCCTCGAAGCCAGCCTGGGCGTTGCTCGGGGCCTGGAGTTCTACACCGGCACCGTGCTCGCCATCGTGGTTCCCGATGCCCCCGGCGTCCCCGTCCTCGGCGGCGGCGGACGGTACGACAATCTCATCGAAGATCTGGGCGGCCCCGCAACACCCGCGTGCGGGTTCGCGCTCGAGGCCGAGCAGATCGTGGCCGTGGTGGGCGAGAAGGAGTGCCTTCCGCAGCTCACCCGCCTGATGATCCTGCCCGAGAGCCCCGATGCGAGGGTCCGGGCCGTGGCCCTCTCGGCGGCCCTGCGCCGGGCCGGCCTGGCGGCGTGCGTGCCCCAGGAGGTCGCGCCCGATGCCGGGGCCGTGGGCTCCATTGGGGTCCCCGCCCAGGGCTCCTTCACGCTGATGCGCGGAGCGGAGACCTGTGAGGCCCCGGACGTGGAGACGCTGGTGAACCTGCTCCGGCCGGTTCAGGACGAGGAGACATGCCAGTGAGTGCCGAGAAGCTCCGGCTCGCCCTGCCCAAGGGCAGCCTGCAGAAGAACACCGCCAAGTTCCTGGCCGGCGGGGGCATTGTGCCCCAGGGCTACGTCGATGGACGCGACTACCGGCCCAGCGTCGATCTGCCCTGGCTCGAGGTGAAGGTCCTCCGTCCCCAGGAGATCCCCCTGTACGTCAGCCAGGGCTACTACGACGCGGGCATCACGGGCCTGGACTGGATCCTGGAGACGCGCTCCGGCGACGAGGCCGAGGTCATGCTTGACTGCAACTACGGCCGGGTGGACATCGTGACGGCGGTTCCGGCCTCGTGGGAGCATGTCAACAGCTTCGAAGACCTTATGAGGATCTCCGGCGAGGTCCGCATCTCCACGGAGTACATCAACCTCACCCAAGATGCCGTCCTGCGGACCACCGGCGTCGAGCCCACGGTGCTCACGCCCTGGTATTCCGTCCGGCGGCACCGCTACTCCAATGTGGTACTGATCCTGAGCTTCGGCGCAACCGAGGGCAAGCCCCCCGAGGATGCCGAAGCCGTGGTGGACAACACCGAGACGGGCAGCACGCTCCGGGCCAACAACCTGAAGATCATCGGGCATGTGCTCAGCAGCTCCACGGCGCGCTTGGTGGCCAACCGCGGCAGCCTCCACGATCCGGCCAAGGCGGAGCTTCTCGATGAGCTGGCTGGCATGCTCGAGCAATCCACTGCTCTGCCGGCGAGCGAGGCCCCACCCAGCATCGGGACACATGTGGAGTAGAGGCGGCAGAGGGGCTAACGTGGCGGGTTAGAACTCGAACGACACCCCTCCCCTACTCCGCCGACGGAAGATCTCGGCCCGGTCCGCGTCGGCCTCGGAGTCCTCGCCCTCGGGCGCCAGTTTGGCCAGGCCGTCACCCTCGATCCGTACCGTCACCATGCCATCGCCAGTAGGCACCGTTACCTCGACCACATCGCCGTCGACCTCGGCCGATGACGGCTCGTCGGGGCCTGCTTCCGCGGCATGCGGCCTGAGCACCGTCACCAGCGTGACCTCGGTCCGAGGCGTCACCGTGGAAGAGGTCAAGTGCCACTGCTCAAGCTCGTCCCATGGAGGCGGATCGAACTCGCTCGTCTGGCTGATCTCCGGCGATTCGGGCCACAGGAACTCGACGGTGCACGCCCCCCGCTGGGATTCGGCACGCACCGCGGCCTGCTTCTCATCGATGATCATCCGCTCATCGGTGTGCAGCAGGAACTGGTAACGCGATGGCTCCGGCGCCTCCAGCCGATCCACGATCACGAAGAAGTCGGGCCGCACGAAGACCACCGTGCGGGTGAACCGGTCTAGCAGGCCCTGGTAGGCCTCAGCCGCCTCGCCCGAGACCAGAGTGAGTCGCGGCGAGTGCTGGAAGGCCACGATCTCGCCCCCCAAGTCGCGGCTGTGCTTGGCCGCACCTTGGCCGTTGACCAGGATCGAGTTGTCCGACTTGGTCGCCCACATCCAGTCCCTGTGGTGCGGGCTGCCGTAGATGTCCCGGTAGCCCGAGTAGATGAAAATGGGGTCACCGAGCACGGTTAGGATGAAGGAGTTCTCGGCATTGAAGCCGTGGCTCTGGGTTCCGAAGGGGCTCGACTTGAAGTAGAGCGAGACGTCCTCTCGCGCGTCCAGTAGGGTGGTATGCATCGAGGCCAGGCCGGTGCCCTCGAACAGCCGGGCCAGGGGGAGGTCGGTGGGCGGCACGGGCTCGACGGCCTCCTCCGCAGCCAGGAGCGCTCCCAAGTACCCGCCCGGACGCTGCTTCCCCGTCTCGCGCCAGTACCATGCCCAGTGACCGTTTCCCGTCGCGCTGGCCAGGATTCCCATGAGCTGGCTGTAGCGGGTGGCTGGCCGGGTGCGGCATAGATCACCGAACCCCGAATCCTCGGCATGAGGGGGTGCCATGTACATGGGGAAGTACCCCGCCTGGGAGAAGTAGGGCATCTCGTACCCGTCGACCTCCAGGGCGGCGCGCATGACTGCCAGCCACTGGGTGACCCGGCCCACGTAGCTCGCCCAGTAGCTCAGGCCCTCGTGCCACCCGCCATCGGGATCGGACCACGCCGGGTAGACGCAGAAGAACACGGACACGGAGAACTCCAGCCACTCCTCGGCCTCGGGGATCTCATCGATGAAGGCAATGGCCAGCTCCCCGAGCCAGTGATAGGCCCGGTTGCTGTGGCTATTGTACGGCCGCCAGGTGTGCTGGGCGCCTCGGAGGTAGCTGTAGCACTCCTCACCCCGGGCTCGCATCATGTCCGCGAAGCGTTTGCGCTCCTGGGGCTGGAACCGGTCATGGCACCAGGTATACGCCCGGCTGGCCATGTACAGCATGGGCATGGCCGCCTCGTCGTTGTAGCGGTACCCGGTCGCGCCCGTGGGATCCCACTCCACCGTGGCCATGAGCAGCCGCTTGGCTTCATCGCCGAAGGCCTGCTCGCCGGTGGCCAGATAGGCGAAGGCCAAGGTCGCGGCACCATCGGCGACGGCTATGACCCGGCGCCGGTTGCCCCACCAGATCTCCTTCCACTCCGGCGACTTGCGCTCCACGTCCGGAGGGTACGGCGGGGGCTCGGAGGTGTCCGGCGGGTCCTCCAGCAGGGCCCTGGCTCGGTCGATGACCTCGTCGGTGGCCTCGCGCCGCGCCTGGGTGGCCGGGCCGAGCAGCGACTCCAGGTCCGCGGGGGTGACGAACAGCCGGGGATGCCCCGAGGGGATACGGTCCACAAGCTCCGCGATGGGTGGCATCGGGAACTCAGTGGCGTCCTCTGGAACGGAGAAGCGGATCCGAGGGCTGGGCTCGCTCAGCTCACCATCGCCGTCCACGGCCCGCACCGACCACTGATAGGCACCCGGCTCCATGGGTTCGGGCGGACAGAAGCAGTTCAGCCAGATGCCCGTGTAGACGCGAAGGGGGCGGTCCTCGCCCGGCTGCCACAACTCGAGCTGGTAGCTCGCGGCACCCTCCTGGGGACGCCACACGAACGCCGGCGGCGTGCGAGCGACCACCTCACCCTCGGCGGGCCGAAAACCCCACTCCCCGGCGGCCGCCGGTGTAGCGTCGAAAGACGCCTGTCCCAGCGCTGCCAGGGGGGTGAGGGCCAGTAGGACGACGAGCACGGTTCGGATCATGGGTCTCCTCCTCACGGCCTGAGGGGGCGACTTTGCCTAGAGCCGCCGGATGACCTGCGCGGCGGCGCGGAGGGCCTCCAGGGCCTCGTGATCCCGGGTCCGGCCGGCGGAGAGGTACCGTCGCACGCTCGCCCGGGTTCCGGCGTCGATGAGGCCGTTGGGGTCCATGGGGAAGGGCGGCAGCTTGGAGAGCTCACGCATGGCCGAAGCTACCTCGCGGAAGCTCCTGCCGGCCGAATCCAGGTACCCCTCGGCGGCGAGCCAGTCATCTTTGGCCCGCGCCAGGAAGGCCGCCGCACCCGTACGGCGCCGCGCCACACACACGGCGACCTCCTTCAGGGCAAAGGGAGCCGTGGCGGCGATGTCGGAGTGACTGGACGTCTCGAACCACGCGAGCAGCGCGCCCCAGGCGTCGTAGCCCTGAACGTAGCACGATAGGGGCCCCTCCTTGGCCGCCTTACCCGCGGACAGGAGCTTCAGGGCGCGCCCGATGGCGGCGGCCGATGCCTCGGGGTAATGGGGCTCCGAGACCCGGTCGCCGATGGCCACTATCTCGAAGCCGGTGGCCCCCAGTAGCTTGCTCGAGGGCATCCAGTCGATCCCCTCGCTCCGGACGCCCATGGATTCGCCCGAGTCGGCGAGGCCCACCACCATGCCCCAGTGAGCCCCACGCACCCCACGAGCGAGCACGGGGCGGCCCGCATCCAGCTCGCCCCAGATCAGGTCCACGGCCTCCGCCACCTGGTCGCCGCAGAAGATGCTGGGGGAGTAGCCCAAGGCCTCCAGGCCCGTGTACAGGCTGCCGGCGGCTCCGACGGTGATAGCATCGATCTCGGGCCGCTTGCGCATGTCGAAACGGAAGGCATCGCCGCTAAGTCCCGCCAGGCGAGCCAGACTGCACCCGTCCCCGATACTCTCCAGGGCCGCCTGGGCCCACCCCAGGTGGGGCGTGGCCGTGTCGCGCTCGACCCAGCCCGAGGTGTCCAGGGGACCGATGTGCCAGATGTCCGCTGCAGCATGGGTCATATCAGCATCCCCCATAGGCGTCCGCTATCCACTCCGTCTCGGCGATACGAGAAGAACAGGTCTTGCCGCGACATGGTGCATGCCGCCGTATCGATGATGGCCTGCTGGGGGATGCCCGCGCTCAGAAGAGCTATCTCCACCGCTCGCCCCAAGCTCAGGCTCAATGTTTGACCGCTCCGCTGGAACACCTTCTCGCGCTCGGCACCCCAGTGGCCGAAGGCCTCGTACACCTCCTCGCCCACCTCGTACTCCGGTGACCGAACACAGGGCCCGATGGCGGCTCGCAGACCGCTTCGGCCCCGCTCGCTCATGTCGGCCACGGCCTCGACGGCCTTGCCGATGATCCCGCCAGCGGCGCCGCGCCACCCGGCATGCACCACGGCACCACCGCCGGTCTCGGGGTCGGCGATGACGACGGGAGCGCAATCGGCCACCTGGATGACCAGCGGCGGCTCCGGACCCGGTCGCACCAGTCCGTCGGCCCGTCCCAACCGGTCGTCCTGGGATCGTCCACCGGCGCCAGCGTCGGCTGGCCGCACGGTAAGCAGATCGGTGCCGTGCACCTGCCGACACAACACCAGGTCATCGAGGATCGCGCCGACGGCATCGCAGAAAGCCAGGCGGTTGCGAATGGCGATGGCAGGATCGGACTCGGTGTGCAGCGCCAGATTGAGGCCTTCCCGCGGGGCAGGAGACTCGCCCCCTACCCGAGTGGAGAATACGGCACGAGCCCGGCCCAAGGGGGCCTCCAGCCAGGCGACGCCACCCGCCTGCTTGAGGGTCGCCTCCTTGTCCGGCCTTGCCTCTCTCACAGCTCATCGCCCCAGACTGGCCTCCCCGCCGAGGCTAGGTGCCGGACTCCCAGGCCGCATCGCTCCGAGCCTTGCCTCCCGGCTCGAGACCGTCACGCGCCCGCCACTCCGTCGCTGGCTCGTCGGTGGGGCTTCTCTCTCCGAGTAGTTCTTCCACGTCTATGGCCTCATCCTGAAGGCATTTCAGCCAGTCGGCCGCGTTACAGCGAGACTTGACAGCGCTCCGGGCGAGGGCGCGCCCGATCTCCCGTCCGCCGCGCCCCAGGGTGGTCTCCATGACGCCGTAGCGCACGCTCCCCATGCGAGGCTCGGTGGCCGTTCGACTCTTCCTCAGAGCTCGATCCAACCGGCCGAGCTGTTCGCGAACAGCTTCAACGTCGGGGAAGGCGGCACGGGCCAGGGGGGTATGGGGCTTGGGCACGAAGGGCCCCGCGCTCACTACCACCCGCGACCCGCCCGTCGCCGCCGCGATGCTCTCAGCCAGATCGATGATGCCATCCACCTCATCCTCAACGGCCCCCGGCATCCCCAGGATGAAGTACAGCTTGATGACCGACATGCCCAGGCGCGAGGCCGCGATGGCTGCCTCGCGCACTCGCTCGAGGGACACCCGCTTGCCGATCCGCTCCCGCAGATCGTCATCGACGGTCTCGGGCGCCAGAGTCAGGGTCTTCTGGCCGCCGCGCACGAGAAGCTCGATGGCCTCCTCATCGAGGGCGTCGACCCGGCTGGCCGACAACGTTACCTCTCGCTCCTCGGTGAACACCAGCTCACGCAGGATGCGCGGAAGCTCGGGATGGTCCGCGGCGGCCGCGCCCAGGAGCCCCACGCGCTCCGCGCCTCGGGCCAACGCGAGGGTGGAGTCGAGGCTACGGTACCGGAAGCGCCCGTGGGCCCAGGGCACGATGCAGAAACGGCAGCCCCGGGGGCAGCCCCGCGACACCTCCACCAGCCGCACGCCGGCGAACTCCGTGTGGGGCGTGTGTATGTCCGTCGCTGTGGCGGCATCATCGAGACGCTCGAGCGAGGCGGCCTCGGGCACCTCGCCCGGGCGGTGGCGTGATGGAACGTAGAGGTGTGGAAGCTCGGCGAGCCGCTCCAGGGCATCGAGCTTGCTCTCCGACTCATCGACCGCCGCCAGGAGAGTGGGCAGGATCGGCTCCGCCTCCCCCACGGCGATGCAGTCGGCAACGAGAGCGTACGCCTCGGGGTTCAGCGACGCAGCGGCTCCGCCCAGGAGCACGAGGGGGTCGTCCGGGCCTCGGTCGTCGGCCAGTACCTTCAGACCCGCCCGGGCCAGCATCCGCGCCATCACGGGGGCGTCCAGCTCGGTGGACAGCGAGAAGGCCAGCACATCGGCGCCGGCGGGGCTGAGGCCGGATTCGAAGGTCTCCAGCGCACCTCTCCGTGGCTGGGGAGAGTCCAGCAGCCGCTCGGTGCGCCAGCCCGGTGCCCCCTCCGCCATGCGCCGCACGGCCTGGAAGCCCAGGTTCGACATGGCTACATGGTAGTCGCTGGGGTAGGCAACGACGATCCATCGGTCGCCCTTGCGGTACGCTGGCGGGGGATGCAGCCGGACCTCGTCGGCCAGCAGCTCCTCACGGGAGAGGGGCCTGTTGCGCGACTTGCCCCTTCCCCCGGACCGGTGGCTGCGCTTCACGGGGGGTCACCTCTCTGGAGGGCGTGCAAGCTAGTCGAGCGGAAGAGCCAGATCGCCGCCGGAGTCGTCCTCGCCCGGCCGCGACCCCTTGCCGGCCTCGGTGTCCGCCAAGCTCTCCACGGCCGATACGAAGCTCCTGACCTCATCGAACTCCTGGTAGACCGAGGCGAACCGCACATAGGCGACTTCGTCCAGCCTCTTCAGGCCAGCCATCACGTACCGACCGATCTCCTGGCTGGAGACCTGCCCGACGCCCTGATCCCGGAAGTGGTTCTCCGTCTCCAGAACCAGCTCGTCGATCTGCTTGGGCGTTATGGGCCGCTTCTCGCACGCGATGGCGACGCCCGCCCGCAGCTTGCCGGCCTCGAAGGGCTCCGTGCGCCCCGACTTCTTCCGGACGGCAAGCATGGTGCCTTCGATCCGCTCGTACGTGGTGAACCGGCGGCCGCACCAGGAGCACTCCCGCCGGCGGCGGGTGGCCGCGCCCTCGTCGGTGTCCCGGGAATCGAGCACTCGGGTCTCCTCATGGCGGCAGAAGGGGCATCGCATCGCGTGGAATCCGCTCCTCGCCGGGATTATACCAGCCGGGCCCTAGCTCCCACCAACCAGGTGGCGCCGCCGGCTTGCCGGAATGTACCTCAACCATCCACGTCGGCCCATCGGGGCGGCGAGTCGGGAGCTGGTCCATGAAGACCATTGGCATCGAGTACACGAGTCCGGGCGAGGCGGAGCTCATCGAGCTGGGCCCGCCTCCGGAGCCGGCGCCCACCCAAATCCTCATCGAGACCCAGTTCTCCGGGGTGACCAACGGCACCGAGCGCCACTCCCTAATGGGTGAGCACGGCTGGAGCGGGGTGTTCCCCAGCCGCAACGGCTACCAGCATGTGGCCGTGGTCCGCTCCGTGGGAGCCGATGTAGCCGGCTTCTCGGTCGGTGATCGGGTCTTCTTCGGCCAGTACGTCGGCCACCGCGGCTGGAATGTCGTCGATGTGGCCACCGATGGAGGCCGAAGCCTCTGCGTCAAGCTCCCGGCCGATGGCGACGGGTCCGACTACGCCCTTCTGGGGGTTGCTGGCGTGGCGATGCGGGGCGTGCGCCGAATGCGTGTGGGGCCTGGATCTCGCGTCTGGGTAGCCGGTCTCGGGCCCATCGGCCAGTTCGCCGCCCAGAGCGCCTCCGTTGCGGGCGCCCACGTCACCGTCACCGATCCGAATCCCAAGCGGCTGGCCGTTGCCGCCGAGACCTGTGCCGACCTGGTCGTCGACCCCCGCGACCAGCTGGTGCCCGAGGATATCAAGGCAGCGGGACCCTTCAGCCATATCATCGACTGCTGCGGCGTCCCTAGCCTGCTCACTGAGATCGGTGCTGCGGGGATTATCGCGCACCGGGGCGTGGTGGGGCTTCTGGCCGTGCGCTCCGACACGACCTTCCCTTGGGGCATGATGCACGGCACGGAGGCCTCCATCGAGGTCTCGTGCCATTTCGACTGTGACGACCTGCGCGTGCTGCTCCAGCTCATGGGCCAAGGGCGCGTTCGGACCCGGCCGCTGGTGACCCACGCCGTGCCCATCGAGGATGCCGTCCGCATCTACGAGGGACTCCGGGACAACCCGAGTGGCTATCTGGGCATCGTGTTCGACTGGACGGGCTGATCCCGTGCCGGGGAGGCGCTATTTCGGGCTTCGGCACACCCATAGCTCCAGGTCGGGGGTGCCAGACGGCCAGTCCGCGGCGACCTGAGCGCCCTCGAAGCCCGCCTCCGCGAGCATGTCTCGCCACTCCTCGCCCGTCCATGCCTTGGTCGTGCTCCGGTACGTCCGGACGGCCGCCGTGGCCTGGTCGATGACGTGGAACCACGTGATCGCCGTCGCCTCCGCCTCGAGCCAGCGGCTCTCCGTGAGGCACAGATAGGGTTCGTCG
>WJIW01000530.1 GCA_014730065.1 Armatimonadia bacterium
ACTCGCCCCTAACCCGTCGCTGGAACCCCGTCACCGAGTTGTGCTCGATGACCGTGTCCTGGGCTCGCCGACCAACGCGGATGGCCTCTCCCGGCGCCTTGTCGCCCCGGCCATCGGTGATCCGATTGGCGGTGATCCGCGTTCCATGGGTCTCGCCTAAGACGGCGATGGCCGCGACGTCCGGCCCGCCGTTACCCTCGAGGGCGTTGGACTCGATGACACAGGCGTGGGCGGCGTTGTACTCGGCCTCCTGGCGCACCAGAATCCCGTGGCCCTTGTTGCCCACGATCCGGTTGGCGACGAAGCGGTTGTCGGTGTCCTTGTGCCCCACGGAGATGCCATGGCCTCCGTTCTCCCGGATCAGGTTCGCCTCGAAGACACTATGATCGACCCGCCAGCAGACGAAGAGCCCATCGCCCCGATTGCCCTCGGAGGTGCAGCCCTCGATCCGGCACCCCCCGCTGCCCGTGCCCGGATGCAGCCCGAGTCCCTCGTTCTTCCGGGCGACGCACCCGGTGACCACCGTGCCGGGCGAGTTCTGGAAGCTGATGCCATCGCCTCCGAACCCCTCCACCACGCAGCGGTCTATCCGCAGGTGGGTGGCCCCGAAGGCGTAGATCCCTCCGGCTCGGCACCCGTCGACGTATGCCCCTGCCGCATCTCCCACCACATGAACGCCCTCAATGTGCGCGTCATCGGCGTCGATGATCTGGATCACGGGGTACGCGTGGTCGATGCGGGCGCCTCGCTCCACGATGTAATCCTCGGTCGTCGGCTCGTCGAGAATCAGGTCATCACCGTCTATGTCCCGGATCTGCCGGATGTTGATGTCATAGCCGCCGGCATTGCGGTCGTCACGCAGGGCCACCGTCCAGCCGGCGCACCATTTGCCCGGGTCTGCCACTTTAACGCGGTCGTGCGCGAAGCCGCAGTCGGAGACGAAGGGCGCCCCACCCAGGCATCGCTGGACCACCACGGCCTTGCCCTCGCCCCTCAGGGTTACTCCACTGGTGACGCGGAGCGAGGCCTCGACCGGGTACTCGCCCTCGGACAGCACCACGGTGCCTCGCCCGGCTCGAGTGCAGGCCGAGAGGGCGGCGGCGATGTTGTCGCCGCTGGGGTCATGGAAGTCGGCGTGCTTGGCGCCGACGGTAAGGACGGGCCGACGATCCTCGGTATGCATGCGCGTGACCCCCTAGTGGATTGTGTACTTCCGTCTTCGACCCGGGCCGGCGCGGACACCTGCCCAAGACTCGCTGCATGGGGTAACCTGTCGGGCTGGGCCCCAGGCCCGTACCTCTAGGAGGAGGGGATTACAGATGCGTGACTGGACAGCGCTAGTTGGCGCGCTCGTCGTAGCGGGCGCGCTCATCGTGACGGGAGGAGCTGCCGTGTCCCAGGCCGACGCGCCGGGAGCCGCGTACGAAGACGTGGTATGCATCGCCCACCGGGGGAACTCGCACCAGGCTCCCGAGAACACGCTGGTGGCATATCGCGAGGCGTCGGAGGCGGGCGCCGACCTGGCTGAGTGCGATGTAGACATCTCCGCCGACGATGTGGTCGTCTTGATGCACGACCGGACCGTGGACCGCACCACCGATGGCGAGGGTGAGGTCCAGAGCCTGACCGTTGACGAGCTGAAAGAGCTGGACGCGGGCTCATGGAAGTCGGAGGACTATGCGGGCGAGCCCGTGCCCACCCTGTCCGAACTCCTGGCCCAGCATGCCGACGACGACATGCAGATCGTCATCGAGATCAAGGCGGCGGGCATCGCCGAGCAGGTGGTCGAGATCGTGCGGGAGCACGACGCCGCCGATGGTTGTGTGGCCTTCTCCTTCGACCGCCCGACGATCAATGCCGCCGCCAGCCTCCACCCAGGCATGCCCTGCTTCTGGCTGACCAGCCAGGTTCCGGAGGATGACGCGGAGATGCGGGCCATGGTCAATGGCGCCGTCGCCGACGGTCTCGCGGGGCTGTCGGTGAACGTGGGAACGGTCCGGCCCGAGTGGGTCCGCTACGCCCACTCCAGAGGGCTCTCGGTCTGGGTCTGGACGGTCAATACGCCCGCCGCATGGGAGACCGTCTGCGCCGCCGGAGTCGATGGAGTCATCACCGATAGGCCCGGCGCTTTCCTGGAGTGGCAGGGCCGGGGCTAGTCCCGCTCGAAGCATCGGGCCACCGTGGAGAGACATCGACCCGGAGAAGCTGACCTTGTGGCGACCGGCTCGGAGGAGCGCGCCGGCAGGTCCGGCGTCACCCCCCGGGTCGGTCTCCTCATCGCCGTCCTCCTGCCCCTGAACGCGTACTGGATCATCCACATGACCACGGTCCGGTACGTGGGCTTCGTGACCATCGCCTCTCTCTTCTACAACACGGTGATGGTCCTTACGCTGCTGGCGGGGATCAACGGCCTGCTCAAGAGATGGCTGCCCCGGTTCAAGCTCCGCCCGGCGGAGATGGCCGCCATCTACTCCCTCCTGGCCGTGGCGACGAGCCCTGCGGGCCTGGACACGTCTTCCATTCTCCTACCCGCCATCGTGGGTCCTTTCCGGCTGGCCACGCCGGAGAACCAGTGGCAGGAGATCTTCATTCGCTACCTGCCCGAGCTGGGTACCATGCGTGATCCCCTCTCCCTCCAGGCCATGTGGGCCGGCGACACGAACTTCTTCTCGGCCCCCCACCTGCAGCTCTGGCTCAAGCCCTTGCTGTTCTGGTTCCTGTTCATGTCCGCCCTGTGGACCGCACCGCTGGGCCTGGCCGCCTTGTTCCGGCGCCGATGGGTCGAGGTCGAGCGCCTCACCTACCCCATCATCCAGCTCCCCACCGAGCTGTGCCGCGACGATGGCCGCATCTGGCGCCAGAAGATCATGTGGACCACTCTCGCCGTCGTCGCGGGTATCAACATCCTCAACGGCTTCCACGCCCTGTATCCCCTGGTGCCCCAGATCCCCATACGCTGGGACGCCGCGCCGGGCTTCGACATCAGCGCCATGCTCATCGACCGGCC
>WJIW01000054.1 GCA_014730065.1 Armatimonadia bacterium
GACCAGGATGGCTTGATCGCCCATCTCGAGCCACGCGGCCCGGCCGGTGCCGCTGGTGGGCTGGAGCAGTTGGCTTCGGATCTCAGGCGGTGCTGGCTCATCGAAGGGCAGGAGGATCGTCGTGAAGGCGGCGGGCAGGTCCGTCGTGAGAGCGAACTCGGCCGCCGGCGCCTCGCCGAACTCGCCACCGGGATGCACCGCGATGCGGTCCACCACGTCGGCGCCCACTCCGTCCTCCAGCGTTCGGATGAGCAGGTTCCCGCCGTCGTCGGCGCTGACGACCGTGCGCGCGTCTGCGTCCACCTCCACGTCGCCGGGGACGAAGCGATAGCGGGAGACCAGCTCGTGCTCAGCTTCGCCGAGGATGTCATCGAAGACCACCCATGCGGCGGGCCCGTCGACCGTTGGCTTGGCGAAGATCACGCGCCGCTGGTGCACCACGCCCTCCACGCCCTCGGTGCCGTCGCTCTCGCCGGCGAAGTAGACCAAGTCCTCGCCCGGCATCCAGGCCAAGGGATGGGCCGAGCGCGTGTTCGCGCCGTCGATGGTGACGGTGCCGTGGGAGGCGGTCCGGCGAAGCTCCCGGGCCTCGGGGGTGCCGTAGTTGAAGATACCGGGGTCGTACAGCCGAAGCTCACCATGGGAGGCGACCAGTACCTCCAGAGCATCGTCGTGGCCGTGGCTGCCGCGCGGACCGCAGCGAACGGCCATGTAGTGCGCGTCGGGGGACCAGTCGGTGCGCATGAAGTAGTACCCCCCATCGGGGAAGGCCTTGTCCGTTACCGTCGGCTCCGTGCCCCGCTCGCCGCCCGTGCCGACGAACAGGAAGTCGTCTCTGCCGAAGAGCGCCGCGTCATCGACCAGATCCGGGCAGTCCATGGGTGGGTTGCCATCGCCCCAGATGGGCAAGTTGCCATCGGGCAGAGTTGAGTACATGACGTACTCGTACATTCGCTCGGTCAGGTCGGGCAGCTCGGGCGGCAGCTCCAGGTCCATCTCGGCTGCGACCCGCATCACCTTGGCATAGCGCCGCATGCACATCATGTGGTAGCCGATGGCGGGCTCGTGGAGACAGCCGTCGGGGTAGACGGTAGAGAGGGCGTTGTCGACTAGGGTCCCGAAGCCCTGCTCGATCCAGCGCGAGGCCCGCGCGAACTCGGGATAGGTGATCCCGAACTCCATCAGGCCGGTGGCCATCTGGGTCTCCCAGTTGCCCGCGCCTTCCATGCGCTCGAGCACGTCGGCCATCTCGCCCAGGTTCAGGATGAAGCCCGCCCGCACGTCGCGCGTGAAGCTCGGAGAGTCCATGAACACCCCGTAGTACCAGAACCCATGTGCCATCCTGGCACCGATGGCCAATCCCGACCACATGCTGCCTCCGGCCAAACCCGGGGGCAGCGCCGCGGGGATCGTCTCGTCGGGCTGGAAGGCCCCCGCGCGAAGCGGCGAGGGGTGGTTGACGAAGAAGGACCGCAGCAGCTCATTCCAGGCTCGGGCGTACTTCTCGTGTCCGGTATGCGAGTAGCCCGCGGCGAGGGGCTTGCGGAGGCCGGAGCGGGTAAGCCCCACGCCGCCCCGCTCGGGCCACAGGCTGTGGTGGGAGAACCTCGGGCCCAGATCCACCGTGTTGCCGTCCTCCAGAAGCACCCTATGAGCGGCGGCCAGGTCGGCCTCGGTGGTGTCGAAGGTGGGATCCAGGCTAACCCGCTCCTCCGGCGGCGGGAACAGCTCGGGCCGTGACTCGAAGTGCTCGATGAGCGCATCGCAGGCCCGGTCCCAGTCCCGCGTCTCCACGGCCGCGCTCACATCGGCGAAGGCTGGGTAGTCGAGATTCAGGCGCCCGAAGGCCTCGGCGTAGAGGTCATCGGCGTCCACATCGCGCCGCACGTGGGTCTCGAACCACATGCCCCGGTCGGTGGGCTCGCCGCCTGCATAGGCTTGCCCGGCGGCGTAACCGTCCTCGGTCCGGCCGATGCCGCCGACGACGCCGTCTCCGCCCGCCGCGCCCGGTCGCTCGCCCGCCAGGATCCACTCCGTGGGTACCTCCGCCGGCCGCAGGGGCTCCCGCTCCACGGTCAGCTCCAGGTAGTACTCGGTGCTTGGCTCCACGGGCGCCTCGAGCACGAACATAGTCAGCGCCGACTCCCACATGCGCCGCTCGTACGGCACCACATCCCGACCCCGGGAGTAGTTCTTCTCGGGACTGTCCCAAAGGGTCAGCACGAGGCGCTCGTCGGCGTCCCACGTCTCGTGCCAGAAGGCCTGCCAGATCATGACCCGGTACAGCTCGATCACGTTATCGCCGGTGACAAAGGTCTGGCCAATGGAGCTACCGGCCTCCACAGTCAGCGGATCCTCGGTATCAAGCCCCGTGGTGCCTTGATCACGCACGACGGGGTTCAGGATGTCCTCCAGGATCGGGCCACCCACGAGGCCTGAGCTTAGCGAGAGGGCGATGGCGATGGCGGGAAGCATGGCACGTCTCCTTCAAGATGGCGGGTATGTGGCGGTGAGGTGGCTGGCTGAAGGCCTAAGGGGCAGCTCGATCCACTCGCCGGTGGTGGCGAGGGAGAGGTCGCCGGCCCGGGCCTCGGTTAAGGGGTGCCCGGCGGGATGGGGTAGGCGGATGCGCAGTCTCGCCGGCTGATGATGGAAGTCGGTGTCGACGCGCGCCTCGACGCGGCCCTCGTCGGCGTGGGAGACCACCTCGAGGGAGACGGTCCCGAAGAGGGTCCGGGCCTCGGTGAAGGCGACCCGCTGGCCGTGAGCGAGCCACTCCCGGGGCGCGCCGGAGAGCAGCAGCAGCTCGTCACTCTCCTCCCGGACCAGAGCCATCCGTAGCCAGGTGAGCCACTTGGCCTCATCGGGCGGCTTGTACAGGGGGCCGCCGCCGCGCCCGATCTCGGGCATGAACTCGGCGAAGCACCGCACATCCTCGTACACGCTGGCGGCATAGCTGTTCACGAGGACCCGTACGAAGTTAGTCACCTCGCCTCGCCGGAGGTGGGCGATGGGATTGTCGAGCAGGCAGGGCTGGAGGGTGAAGCCGCCGATGCCGTTCAGGGCGTAGTCCTCGTCCACGGGATCCACGCCATAGCCGCTCTCCTCGCTGACGAAGATGCGATCCTCCAGGTCCAGGAGGATCCACCTGACCAGGGGATCCTGGGGCTCGATGAGACCGGCGTTCAGCAGATGCAGTGAGCAATACAGGGCCTCGCGGATCCAGCCCTCCGTCAGGTGGGTCTGGCCCCGCGTGCGGGGCGGCAGGTAGGGCACCCAGGTTCCATCACGCAGCGGGACGACGGCGGAGGTGATGCGCATCTCCCTGGCGCTGTCCAGGATGTCCCCGGCGTAGGCATCGGCCTCCTCGGAGTACCGGCTTGCCCGGGGATGCCCCAAGGAAGCCAGGGCGCTGGCGCCGGCCCGGAGCCCCGCGTAGTAGTAGGCGTTGGTCGCGTACCAGTACTGGAACTCCTCGACGTCCTCGAGCTGGCCGGCGGGCGCCAGTCCGCGCTCGGGTAGGGGATTGGCGACAGTGGTCCGGCGCTGGGAGGCGATCCACTCGCAGGCCTCCAGCAGGGCGCCGGCGTTCCGCTCCAGGTAGGCCGGGTCATCGGCCCAGCGGGCATGGTCGGCGATGGCCCGAAGGGCGAACCCGTGGTTCATGTTGTAGCCCAAGTGGGTGTAGTCGCCGGCGGAATGGAGCAGCCCTACCTGACCGGTGAAGTTGCCCGGCAGCGCGCGTGTTCCCTGATAATGGAGGAATGGCCGGAGGAAGGTCTCGGCCCACTCGTGCCGGCCGCGCATATCCATCAGGTCGGAGATCATGCTCGTCTCGTTGGCGAACATGTGGTACTGGACCGTGCCCGCATGGGCCATGTACAGGCCGGTGCCCTCCTCCTTGTCGGCGCTGATCAGGGCGTGCCATAGATGGGCGCGCCAGAGGTCATTGACGGGCTGCCAGGGGATGTCGATCTGCATTCCCTTGGCGCACTCGGATCGCCAGTACGACACGGTGCGCTCTCGTGCAGTGGCCACATCCAGCGCTGCGAGCGCCGGTCGCTCCTGGGCGCTCAGCAACTGGAGGTAGGGGATCTTGAGGACCACTGAGCGACTCTCTCCCGGCGCCAGGTGGAGGCCCAGGGCCAGGCTCCCCGGCTCGTATCGCGGCTCGCCGCTTCCACCGGGATCGATGTGCAGGAGGGTGCGCGGGCGGCCGGGCATGGGCTCGGGGCCCCGGGCGATGAGCAGCCCGTCGTCGGTGAGGGAGGCGTCGACCTCGGGATCCACGCTCCACATCAGCAGCGGGGCACGCGTGTCGCCACCGTCGTTCGTCACCGTGAGGACGCTCACGCCCACCAGGCACTCGGCACCGCTGCGGCCATCGTGGTCGGCCAGATCTCCCTCGAGGGGCGCTGCGAAGGTCTCCTGGCGCACCGTGCATCCGTCGCGAGCCGCCTCGGTCACCACTATGGGCAGCCAGCCCTCGACGAGGCTCCGGCGAGGCTGGGCGTCCTCATCGAAGGTGGAAGCCACCGTGATCTCCTTGTCGCTCCAACCCCTGAGGCGCAGCTCCGCGGTGGGCTGGCGCAGGCTGGAAGTCATCAGGACCGTCTCGCCGGCGGTTCCCACGAAGATCTCCTGGCGCCCGCCCGTGACGCCCAGGGGGATCGGGTGACCCGGTTTGAGGGGGGCGGCGGCCATGGCGCCCTCCATGGTGCGCTCGGGTGCTTCGGCGACCAGGTCCACGATGGGAGCGCGCAGCTCGGGACCGGGCATGGACGGCGGCGACTCGCCGGTGATTGTGACGCCCATGTCCCTGACCGCCATGGACCCGTGCTCGACCGCGTCCTGTACGTGGAAGGAGACGCCGTCGCCCTCACCGCCGACGCGGAGGGTTAGCCGTCCCCTCTCGTTGGGTGGGCAGGCCTCGGCGTAGGCCACC
>WJIW01000531.1 GCA_014730065.1 Armatimonadia bacterium
GAGCTGATCGGTGCCTTAGTGCAGCGGGGCGGGGCGATCCTCGTCGAGGAGGAGCATATCCGTGGCTAGCGGCCGAGGCGTGGGACACATTCCACCGCAGCTTCATCGCCAGCTCATCGAGACCGTTATGGGCTTCCCCGGCGACGGCTGGCACTCCGAGGGCATCGCCGTCGTTACCAACCAGGCGGCCTGGGTGACCGGCTTCTTGAGCCAATGGCCCGAGGCCGAGGCGACGGTGACCCTGGCGCCGGGCACCCCGGGTTCCGAGACCCTGGCCGACACGGCCCGCAGCGAGTGGGGCAAGGACGAGCCCGGGGCGGCCGCTCTCGTCGTCGCCGTATGTCACTGGCATCCCCGTGAGGAGCGCCGAGGGGATGTCCTGCGCGAAGCTCGCCGCCGCTTGGCGCCGGGAGCCATGTTGATCGCGGGCATGCCGGGGCGCCACGGCCTCTACAGCCTCGAGCTGCTGGCCCGCATGGCGGAGAGGCTGTTGCCGGCGAGCGAGCTACCGCCGGCCGAGGTGGTGGCACGTATCGCGAATGCGCTGCCCTCGGGGCACCACCTTCGGCTGAGACTCCAGCTTCTTGCCGAGCTCAACGGCGTGGGCCCCGAGGGCCTGGCCGCCCTCCCGGGGCTGAGGCTCGAGTCATTCTATGCCGTGGACGAGCTTTGGGCCGAGATGGAGGGGTTGGGGCTCCATCCCTCGGAGTGGCTGTTCCCGGCCCGGTACGATCCGTCCCTCTGCATCACCGAGCCGCGGTTCAGGGATCACCTCAGTGGGCTCGATGAGCCGCGCCGCTCCACCGTGGCCGAGCTTGTGTCCGCGGGTCCCATGACCCACTGGCTGGCCGCCCATGGCCGGGCCGATGAGGTCGACCGGCCGGACTTCGCCTCACCCGAGTCCCTGGATTGGCGACCCTTCGGCATGCCGTGGTACCACTGGAAGGCACTGGGTACCGCCAAGGAGGACCGGTGGGTCCTGCGGCCCTTCGTGACGACGGAGCTGGTCGCTCCCGCGACACTCCGCCCGTGGAGCGCGGTGCTATGCAAGGCCGCCGATGGTGAGCGAAGCGTCCGGGACCTGCTGCAGGTTCCCGAGGTGCGCCGAGCCTTCGACATTCCGCCCGATCAGTGGGAGGAAGCCACCCTGAGGTTCCTGGAGCAGGCCACGGCGCTTCGACTCATCGGGCTGAAGCCGCCCGCCGATTAGAGATGCAGCGCCTTCTCCAGCTCCTCCACCTGAGCCGGCATGTCCCCTCCGGAAACAGCGAGGACAGGGGTGGTTCCCACGCCGATCTTGGCCAGGAAGGCCGACACCAGGCCCGCGCGCACGGTGAACACCGCTCGCCGAGCATTGGTCGCTAGCTGCATGGCACCCACTAGCCCGCCCCGGCCCTCGATCTCGAGGGCGCCGATCTCGTCCACGATGAGGACATCGGCTTGCGCATGGGCCCGGCCGGTAACCTCATCGGCCCACTCCAGAGCGGCCGGGTCGTAGGCCGCGGTGCCCGCCGGGATGGCGCCTGGGGTGCCGAGAGGCACCGTGAGGGGGCGCGAGTCGCCCGTGGCCACGTCCACGACGACTCGATCCGTCGGTAGGTCGGCCACGGTGGGGCGCATCACCACTCCGCCGCACGAGTGGCCCTTACCCCGCAGGTGCTCGGCGAAAGCCTCACATAGCGCAGTCTTGCCCGACCCTGGTCCTCCCGTAATCACGACCAGCATGCCCACCCACGCCCTTTCCTATGCACGGAAATCGCCTTGCGGTGAAGTGCCCCTAATCTAGCAGGGGGCGGGAGCGCGAGCAATACGGGTAGCGTGGCGTGGCTTGTCGAAGGGAATCGCGGGCGGGCGTCGAACTCATGGGCCGTGCCCGGCCTTGGGCCGGGCCGCTTTGGTGTGTCTGGCGCTGCCCGCGCACGGATCCGCCAGCCCTTTCCGAGGTTGGTGCCCATCCTTCGGAAAATCGTCAACTAACAGCATGGGGGCAGGGCTCCGCCGCACCGGGGCCGCCCTCGCGAGGGGAGTCGTTCCGCATGGACTTCGAGTTCAACGAGGACCAGCAAGCGGTGCTCGACGCGGTCAAGGAGTTCTGCGAGGAGGAGCTCAAGCCCAAGGCCGAGGAGACCGACGCCTCGGGCGAGTTCCCGTGGGAGAACCTCAAGCAGCTCGCCGAGATGGAGCTGTTCGGGATACCCGTGCCCGAGGATTACGGCGGCCTGGGCATGGACTTCCTGACCTGGGCGGCCGTCGGTATGGAGATCTCCCAAGCCTGCACCACCACCGGTGCCGTCTTCGGCGCCCACATGCTCGCCCAGTACCCCATTATGCTGTTCGGGACCGACGAGCAGAAGGAGAAGTACCTCACCCCCCTGTCCACGGGCGAGAAGATCGGCGCCTTCGGGCTCACCGAGCCCGGCGCGGGCTCAGACGCCGGCAACGTGCGTACCGCCGCGGTGAAGCAGGACGGTCACTATGTCCTGAACGGTAGCAAGATCTTCATCACCAACGCCGGCCCTGCCGAGATCTATGTCGTCATCGGTAACCTCCAGCCCGACCGCGGCGCCCGGGGCATGACTGCCTTCATCTTCGAGAAGGACTACGAGGGGTTCTCCATCGGCAAGAACGAGAAGAAGATGGCCTTCCCCTCGCTACCCAACCGGGAGCTGATCTTCCAGGACGCCAAGGTGCCCGAGGAGAACCTGCTAGCCGGCGAGAAGCGCGGCTTCCGAGTCGCCATGCAGACCCTCGACGTGGGTCGGATCGGCATGGGTATCGGCGCCGTTGGTGTGGCCGAGGCGGCCTTCAAGCATGCCGTGGCCTACTCCAAGGAGCGCGTTCAGTTCGGCCAGCCCATCTCCGCCTTCCAGGCCATTCAGCTCAAGCTGGCGGACATGGCCACCGACATCGAGTGCGCTCGGCTGCTGTGCCTCCAGGCCGCGTGGCTGAAGGATGCGGGCAAGCCCTTCGAGCGCCAGGCCGCCATGGCCAAGCTCTTCGCCTCCGAGGTCGCGAACCGGGTTACCGACCAGGCTGTGCAGACCCTGGGCGGGTACGGTTACACGAAGGAGTTCCCCGTGGAGCGCCTCATGCGTGAGGCCAAGCTCTTCGAGATCGTCGAGGGCACCTCCGAGATCCAGCGCCTCGTCATCGCCAATCACGTCCTCAAGTAGGGAGCGAGCAAGTGAAGATCGTCGTCTGTATCAAACAGGTTCCGGCGACCACCAACGTCCGGATCGACCCCGAGACCAATGCGCTGATTCGCGAGGGCGTGGAGTCCCAGGTCAATCCCTTCGACGAGAACGCCATCGAGGCGGCGCTCCAGATCAAGGACGCCGCCGAGGAGGAGTGTCAGGTCATCGCCCTCAGCATGGGACCGCCCCAGGCCGAGGACGCCCTGCGAGACGCCATCGCTATGGGCTGCGACGACGCCATCCTGCTCACCGATGCCGCCTTCCGGGGGGCCGACACCCTGGCCACGTCGTACACCCTGGCCCAGGCCGTTCGGAAGATCGGCGATGTAGACCTGATCTTCTGCGGCAAGCAGGCGATCGATGGGGATACCGCCCAGGTGGGTCCGGGCGTGGCCGAGCACCTGGGCCTGCCCCAGATCACCTTCGCCATCGAGATCAATCTGGATGGGAAGAAGGTCACGGCGAGGCGGATGCTCGAGGACAGCTTTGAGGTCCTGGAGTGCCGCATGCCTGCGGTGATCACCGTGGTCAAGCAGATCAATGATCCCCGGCGGCCCAAGATGCGCAACGTGCTGAAAGCCCGCAAGCGGGAGATCACCCAGTGGACGGCGGAGGACATCGAAGCCGACCCTGATCGCATCGGGTTCACCGGCTCGCCCACGGTGGTCTGGCGTGTCTTCGCCCCCGAGGGCCGTACCGGCGGCCGCACGATCGAGGGCGAGCCCGAGGAGCTGGTTCAGGCCCTGGCGGACGAGATCCTGGAGATCCGCAAGGGCTTGAGCACGGCGTAGGGAGAGTTCTTGCGTGGACTCCTGGCTGGACATGAGCATCGATGCGCTGCGGGCGGCGAGCAAGCTCCTGGAGGAAGGGCACTACCGTAGCTCGACTAGCCGCGCCTACTACTCGGCCTACTGTGTTGTGACTTCCGCCCTTATCTCAGGTGGCGCACAGTTCACTCGCGGTTGGCATAACCCCCGACATGAGGCGGTCGATGGGCACCTGCTGTCGAGGGGATTCCTGGGACACCTACATGATCGGCAGCGCCTGGATCTGCGCAAGTCCTGGCTCGCACTTCTGGCGTCGCGCGTTGATGCGGACTACCGGCCGACCGCGACGGTGAGTCGCCAACAGGCTCGCGACGCACTGCGCGATGCCCGCGTAGTCCTCGGGTACGTGTCATAATGCATGAGCGGAGGTGATCCGACGGTGAGCGCAGCGAATGTTCGCGACAGTGTGCTTGATGAGGCTCGAGCTGCCCTCCAGGAGCTGGACCGGCAGTTTGGCGTACGGAGTGAAGTCGTACCGGACGGGGCGCACCAAGACGGCTCCTGGTGGTTCGTACCCTTCCGCCTGACCACAGGATCACCCTCAGCTCGGGGCTACTACGAGGCCCTCGCCGAAGCTGAGGAGCACATTGAGAGCCGTGTCGGCACACGGGTCCTGTTGGTGCCCAGCGTGTAGGCCGCAGCCCTCGATCCAGGCCTGGCACTCACGGCACGTGATACGCCGCCGGCCCCTCGCGTCGCCCGGCGAGCACTAGACGAGACCGGAGCTGTTCAATGGCACTCACCATCAAAGAAGAACTCTGCACCGTCTGCGGGATCTGCGTCCGCGTATGCCCCTATGAGGGCGTGGTTGTCGAGGAAGACACCGCCGTTCTCACGGAGAAGTGCAACCTGTGTGGGCAATGCGTCTCAGCCTGCCCGGTCGATGCCATCGTCGTCGAGCTGCCCAAGAAGGGCGATGTGGACACCAGCCTGTGGTCCAACGTCTGGGTCCTGGCCGAGACCGAGGACGGCAAGCTCAAGAACGGCACCCTGGAGCTGTTGGGACAGGGCCGCCAGCTAGCCGCTGAGCGGAACTGCTCGCTCGAGGGTGTGGTCCTCGGCGACGACTGTGAGCAGCTCGCCAAGGACATGATCGCCTTCGGCGCGGACAAGGTGTACACCGTCGAGGATCCCGTCCTCGCTCGCTACCGCACCGGTCCCTTCTCCTCGGTCATCGCCGGGCTGATCAACGACAAGAAGCCCGAGATGGTCCTCATCTCGGCGACGCCCCAAGGCCGTGACCTCGGCTCCCGCCTCGCAGCTCGCATAGGCGCCGGCCTAACCGCCGACTGCACGGGGCTCTCCATCTGGGACGAGGAGCCCCTGCTCCTCCAGACCCGGCCCGCCTTCGGTGGCAACATCATGGCCAGTATCCTCTGCCGAGAGGCCAGGCCCCAGATGGCCACCGTTCGGCCCAACGTCTTCAAGAAGCCCGAGGCCGATCCATCGCGCCAGGGCGAGACGGAGAAGATAGAGGTCCACCTGGATGAGAAGTCTGCCATGACCAAGATCCTGGAGGTGATCCGGGAGGACGGCGGCGAGGACGTCAACCTGGTCGATGCCCAGATCATCGTGTCCGGCGGACGCGGGATCCAGGCGCCCGAGAACTTCGCCCTCATCCGCTCACTGGCCGATGCTCTCGGCGGAGCCGTGGGCGCCTCTCGGGCCACCGTGGATGCGGGTTGGATCTCCGCGACCCACCAAGTCGGGCAGACCGGCAAGACGGTCTCGCCCAAGCTATACATCGCGTGCGGCATCTCGGGCGCCATCCAGCACCTCGCTGGCATGAGCAGCTCCGACTACATCGTGGCGATCAACAAGGACCCCGCCGCCCCCATCTTCGACGTGGCCAACCTGGGTGTGGTGGGCGATGTCTTCGAGATCATCCCCGCACTTCGTGAGGAGATAACGAAGCGTCTGGCGGAGTAGCTCCCGGCGCTCGGTGGACTTGAGCGGCGGGCTGGCCCAGAGGGCTGGCCCGCCGTTTTGCGTGTTCCAGGCGGGTAGTGTACACTGTCATTGAGGAACTGCTATACGTTTAGTATCCAAGAGGAGACCAGTGACACATGTCCAGCGGGAACAACGGGAAGACCCAAGAGCGATCCACAGATACAGTCGCCGGCACCTGTACCCAGGCCGGCGTGAGCGGCGCGGCGGAGTGCTGCGGCGAGTTCACGGCCTGCGGGAGCATAGGAGCCGAGCGGGCGCCGGCATCGGAAGCCGACCTCAGAGGCCTGGAGCTGGAGCCCCACGGGCCTCTGGTGGGACCGGGGCCCGGAGCTACCGAGCAGGTTCGCCTCGGCGATGTTGTCGTCGAAGTGGCTTCCGCGGGCGGCTTGGACTGCTTTGTGTCCGCTCAGCAGGCGGGAGCGACGGGGCGTGTCATCGGGCTCCGGACCAGCGCGAGGCACCTCGCCGTGGCCAGGGAGAACGCGCTTCTGTGGTCGGCGCGGGCCGCGCTGCCCGAGATCGAGTTCCGGCTCATGGATGGCCCCGATCTGCCGGTCAAGTCCGGTGAAGCCAATGCCGTCATCAGCTTCGGGGGCCTCTCCGGCGCAGCCGATCCGGGTCACATGTGGCGCGAGATGTACCGTGTGCTGGCTCCCGCGGGCAGGATCTCCGTCTCCGAGCTGGCGCTGCTGAACCCATCGCTGCCTCCCGACGCCCATACTCCCTTGTCCCGGGTCGTGGGCGACGTATCCTCCCTGCGGCGCGTCGATGAGGTATACCAGCTCGCCATGGACGCAGGCTTCTCCGACATCCGTCTTAACCCGCGTCCCGAAGGCGTCGACGCCATTGGCGATCGGCAGCCCCATGCCATGGGAGCCGTGCAGGTGGTCCTTCCGGACGGTCGGCGGCTCCGCGACTACATCACGCTGCTTGAAGTGCAGGGCGTGAAGTGGCCGACATAGGGCCCGCCAGGCTCGGGCGGAGGTGGCGCGGTGGAGGGAAGCGCCGGCGACGAGCGAATTGAGTGCGAGTGAGCGGCCCGACGGAGGGTGGCTGACTCGTGCTCTCGATGGCCCTGATCGCCTTTGTGTCCGCCGCTTACGGGGCCGTGCCCTTTGTGCCCACCCAGGCTCCCGACGCCATCACTCGGGTCGTCCTGTTCGAGGACAACGTACTGCATCCCGACACGGCACACACCAGTCTGGTGTACCGCTACGTAGGCCAGGGAATTCAGCGCCAACCCCGGCTGGGATCGGGGGCGATCATCCTCGACGGCGGGCCTGCCTCCCTCATCCATCCGGCCCAGTACGACCGCGCCACCTTCGAGGTGCGGCTGCTGGTTGGCTCGGGCCCGATCTCCCTCGCCGTGGGCCACAACGGAATGCGCGATGTGCATGGGCGGCACGTCGAGCGACCCGGGGTTCAGGTAATCTTCGGGGAGTCGTCCACACAGGTGGTGGACCTGGCCACGGGGCACATTCTGGCTCGCGGTGACGCGGTTCTCCCACGCGGGCGTCCGGTGGAGGTGGGAGTGGCTTGGGATCGTGCCGAGGACTCCCTGCGGATTGATCTCCCGCAGGGCTCGTACACGGCCGAGCTGCCTCGGGGCCTGATTGCCCCCGGCGGGGTGGCGGTGCGAACCGAGGAGGACACCCGGGCACGTCTTCGCCGGCTTCGGGTGATCTGGGAAGATGCCCGGCCCGTCGTGCTGTACGACGGCTACCACACCGTATACGACTTGGCGGGTCGGGCGCTTGGTCGGATTCCGCCGCCGGATCTGCCATCGGGTGCAACGCGGTACACGACCACCGCCATCGACCTGGCGCGCGATCGATCCCTGATCGCCTTCGGTGGGCCGGATTTCAACCCGATCTTGCACGACACTATCGAGGGGTTCGCCGTGCGCCACCTGCCCACGGGCCGCCTTCTGGCCACCTGGGGATCGCCCCTCAATGGCTGCCTCCCGCTCCAAGGCGGGGGCGGCTTTGACGGCCTCTGGCTCCTCCAGGACTGGGTGCCACCGGGTAGCCTGTGCTGGGTCGACTGGGACGCCTTCGATCGGGGCGATTTGGGTGGCTTCGTGCAGCCTTCCCATAGCGGGCATCGCGATGGAGACACCTTCGTCGGCTATCACGATCCCACCAACGCCATCGGCGGCTCGCTGGCACGGTACCTGCGGATAACCGAGTCATGGCGGGGCGTGAACCACCTCATGGTGCATCCCGATCTACGGCCCTTCGTGGGCCGGGGGGACGTCGCGCTGCCCGAGCCCCCGGGCGAGCTGGTCAGCCATACGGGCCCCGGCGGCCTGCCCAGCCAGCTCGCCGTGCGCGACCGCGGCCGCGCC